>NZ_JBHXAS010000027.1:0-48975 GCF_042727425.1 Peribacillus sp. NPDC060253 | reverse complement strand
ATATAATACCAGCCATTCCCAAATACGTCAATGATTTATTTTCATTTTTTTGTAAAAAAAGAGTATGGCTGCATTTCCAAGGAACAAAAAGGGTTATAAAGAAAAAAAGCGGCGATGCCTTTGTAAATTTTAAAAAATATAGGCTACAAAGAACTACTCGCTTCACCATTATTGGACAAACTGTGCATGTAAGAATATCCTTCTCCTACTCTATTATATGATTAAATACAATTTAGTTTCAAAACAAAAGTTCTGAATTAAGGATAATTCTTCAAAAAAGCTATAACTTGTGAGTTGTTGCACAAAAAAAGAATTTTAGGTATATTTTGTTGAGGTAAGAGGTAATGCTGACATAAGGGATGTTTACCCTTCAGTTTAATTGAAATTTTTATTCTATTAACATGGTGATTTGATTAGTGATTATTGTCGCATAGAATCGTATATAGCGTTAAAATAGAGATAATAGCTTTAAATATAGACTGTAGGTTTTTGGCCAGTCCTAAAGCCAGTTTTTCAAACGATGAGGAGGGAACGAAGTGCAAGATAAATTAAAAACATTTTATATCACGACACCCATATATTATCCGAGTGGTAATTTACATATAGGGCACGCGTATACCACAGTGGCAGGAGATGCCATGGCTCGTTATAAAAGGATGCGTGGCTTTGATGTCATGTATTTAACGGGCACTGATGAACATGGTCAAAAAATCCAGCGCAAAGCCGCTGAAGAAGGAATCACACCGCAGCAATATGTAGATAATATCGTATCGGGGATTAAAGAGCTCTGGGAAAAGCTTGATATATCTTATGATGATTTCATTAGAACTACAGAAGATCGTCATAAAGAGGTTGTAGCGAAAATCTTCAAAAGGCTATTGGATCAGGGTGATATATACTTGGACCAATATGAAGGGTGGTATTGCACACCTTGTGAATCTTTCTTTACTGAACGTCAGGTGGAAGAAAGCAATGGAAACTGTCCAGATTGCGGCAGACCAGTTGAAAAGGTAAAAGAAGAGTCTTATTTCTTTAAGATGAGTAAATATTCGGATCGATTACTGAAGTTTTATGAGGAAAACCCGGGTTTCATTCAACCGGAATCCCGCAAAAACGAAATGATCAATAACTTCATTAAACCTGGATTGGAAGATCTGGCCGTTTCCCGTACGACGTTCGATTGGGGCATCAAGGTGCCAGGTGATCCGAAACATGTCATTTATGTATGGATTGATGCATTGACCAATTATATAACGGCATTAGGATATGGCACGGATAACGATTCTAAATACTTGAATTATTGGCCTGCTGATGTGCATCTGGTCGGAAAGGAAATAGTTCGCTTCCATACTATTTATTGGCCGATCATGTTAATGGCTCTGGATGTACCGCTTCCTAAGAAAGTCTTTGCCCACGGCTGGCTTCTCATGAAAGATGGTAAAATGTCCAAATCAAAAGGAAATGTAGTCGATCCTGTTACATTGATAGATCGATATGGCTTGGATTCTTTACGCTACTACTTGTTGCGTGAAGTTCCCTTTGGTTCTGATGGAGTATTTACGCCGGAGGGCTTTGTAGAACGAATCAATTTTGACTTGGCAAATGATTTAGGGAATTTATTAAACCGGACAGTGGCAATGGTCAATAAGTACTTTGATGGTGTGATTCCAAGTTACCAAGGATCCAATGGCGAATTCGAAAAGGCTTTGCTTGAAATGAATCAAGTTGCGGTAGGCAAGTATGAGGAAGCCATGGAAAACATGGAATTTTCAGTTGCGCTAACATCCATTTGGCAACTTGTGAGCAGAACTAACAAATTCATTGATGAAACTCAGCCATGGACTCTTGCTAAAGATGAATCAAGTAAAGAAGAGCTTGCTAGTGTCATGGTGCATTTGGCGGAATCATTACGCAGGACCGCAATTCTTTTGAAGCCTTTCTTGACGCAAACACCTGAAAAAATCTTTGCACAGCTTAACATCAAGGACGATGTTTTAAAATCTTGGGATAGCTTAGCGGAGTTCGGACAAATTCCTGCTGAAACAAAGGTTTTGAAAGGGGAGCCTATCTTCCCTCGTTTGGACATGGAAGAGGAAGTTTTATATATTAAAGAACAAATGCAGGGTGGAACCCCTAAGGCCGAGGAAAAAGTGGAAGAGACTATTTCAGAGGTTGATGAAATCACTATTGATGACTTTACAAAAGTGGAGCTTCGTGTTGCCCAGGTCATGGAAGTGGAGCCAGTAAAGAAAGCGGATAAGCTTCTTAAACTGCAGCTTGATTTAGGCTATGAGAAACGCCAAGTCGTATCAGGGATTGCACAGCACTATAAACCTGAGGATTTAGTAGGCAAAAAGGTGATTTGTGTAACGAATTTAAAACCTGTTAAGTTGCGTGGCGAGCTCTCTCAAGGAATGATTTTGGCAGGTAGCCAGGATGGAGTGCTCTCAGTGGCTACAATTGATTCAGCGATTCCAAATGGTTCAAAGGTGAAATAAACCCATAAAAACATAAAGGTGTTTCATATGAAACATCTTTATGTTTTTTTCTTTATGCTTTTGGATAAAGTACATGATTATAGGTTTGTTTTTTAGGTTTACAGTCACTTGTGGGGCATATAGGCCCTCTGTAATCTTTTTGTTACCTAAATGTGAAACATAAAACTTTCTTTTTTTAATAAAATAGTGCTAGAGAGGAAGAAGAATAATGTTATTCGACACACACGTTCATCTAAATGCGGAACAATTCAACGAGGATCTGGAAGAGGTCATCAAAAGAGCTAAGGAAGCAGGAGTGAATAATATGGTAGTCGTTGGTTTTGACCGGCCTACCATTACGAGGGCGATGGAATTAATAGAAACTTATGATTTCATGTACGCCGCAGTCGGATGGCATCCTGTGGATGCTATAGATATGACAGAAGAGGATTTACTATGGATCGAGGAATTATCCAATCATCCAAAGGTTGTGGCCATTGGTGAGATGGGTCTTGACTATCATTGGGATAAATCACCGAAAGATGTTCAAATGGAGGTTTTCAGGAAGCAAATCCGATTGGCGAAAAAGGTGGGGCTGCCCATCATCATCCATAATCGGGAAGCGACCGCGGATATCGTGAACATATTAAAGGAAGAAGAGGCATCTTTGGTGGGAGGCATCATGCATTGCTTTAGCGGAAGTGCAGAAACAGCCTTGGAATGTATTAATATGAATTTCTATATTTCATTGGGTGGCCCCGTTACCTTTAAAAATGCAAAAAAACCTAAAGAGGTGGCAGCAGCCGTACCTTTAGACCGGTTATTGATTGAAACAGATTGTCCATATTTAGCGCCCCATCCTTATAGAGGGAAACGTAATGAACCTTCCTATGTGAAGCTTGTTGCAGAACAAATTGCTGAAATCAAACAACTCCCGATAGAGGTAATTTCCCAGGCAACAACGGAAAATGCCAAGAAATTATTCGGCATTAACTGACAGTTTTTTTTACAATATTCCCCGGGGTTCGCTAGCTAAAATCGCATTTTTTAAGATTTCTACAAATCTCACACCATTTATAGGGTTATTATGTCGAGAAGTCACCCTTTCCTTTTCAATGCGGAATATGCATAATAGGTAGTAATTTCCTAAATGAGAAGTGAATGGGTTGACAGCTTGATAACTATGTCTATATAATCACCGGGAGGAAGGAGGAGTTTTTCATTCTATTAAAAACTATGAAAAACCTTATTCCCAAACCTTTTGGGAAGAAGAGAATGGCAATTGCCATATGCAGTGCGATTCTTGTTTCTACAGCATTGGGAATACTAATCTATCAAGGAACAAAGCATACAGTTACAATAATGCTAGACGGAAAAAAACAGGTAGTGCGGACACACGCATCTACTGTAAATGATATGTTGAAAGATTTAGAGATTACCGTTCAAGCCGCAGACTATGTCCACCCATCAAGAGACAGCAAGGTCGATGATAATTTAGAGGTGGTCTGGAAGCCTGCGCAAAAAATCGTCATGGTCGAAGATGGCAAGGCAAAGGAAGTTTGGTCAACTACCGATACGGTAGGCGAACTTTTAAAAGAACAAGATCTTAATATAAAGGATCAGGATAAGATCACGCCTTCCAAAAATACGAAGCTGGAAGCGAATATGGAAGTTGCCATAGACAAAGCCTTTTCACTGAAATTAGTGGTGGGTGGAGACGAAAAACAGGTATGGTCAACTTCGACTACTGTCGCTGACTTTTTAAAGCAACAAGGAGTAAAACTCAATGATTTGGATCGAGTTGAGCCAGAATTAGCCGAAAAAGTTGAAGCTGAGAATACGGTAAACGTTATTCGAATTGAAAAAGTCACCGATGTAGTGGAAGAACCAGTTGACTTTGCTGTCATAACTAAAAAAGATGACTCCTTATCAAAAGGGAAAGAGAAAGTTGTCAAAGAAGGAAAAGACGGACTCATTTCTAAGAAGTATGAAGTTATTAAAGAAAATGGCAAAGAGGTCAAAAGAGAATTACTTTCAGAGAAAGTAGTTCATAAAAAGCAGGATAAGGTTGTAACGGTCGGAAATCAAACGACGGTTGCCCAAGCATCACGCGGAGTAACCAACGTTAGTTCTACAAATGGAAAAGAAATATATGTATCATCAACGGCTTATACTGCAAGTTGTAAGGGCTGTTCCGGTGTCACGTCTACAGGCGTAGATCTTAAGAGTAATCCAGGTGCGAAAATCATTGCTGTCGATCCAAGCGTAATTCCTTTGGGTTCGAAAGTCTATGTAGAGGGATATGGCTATGCAGTAGCTGCTGACAAAGGTGGAGCAATAAAGGGAAATAGGATAGATGTCTTCTTTTCCTCAAAAAATGATGCATATCGCTGGGGTGTAAAGAAAGTAAAGGTTCGCGTATTGAACTAATAAGGTTTCTCTCGCAGGAGATGAATTCGTCTCCTGTTTTTTGACGTTTTATTTTCCATTTGTTGAAAAACCCTATGTAAAACTGTTTTAATAAGATAGACGTATCAATATTCCATAAGAGTTCATTATAGGTGAATTTTCATAAATGATGTTGGCTGGAGTGAATTCCTATCCTACAAGTTTAATAAGAAAAGGGTAGGTATTTTTAAGAGGACCAGTTACATTTATTACGAGCTAATCAAAGCGCTTGCGCTTTTCTGTATGGAGGAAAATATGAAAAAGATTAAAGAAATTATTGTTGTAGAAGGTAAAGACGATACGGTAGCGATAAAAAGGGCTGTTAATGCTGATACAATAGAAACGAACGGTTCTGCTGTGAATGAATCCTGTATCGAGCAGGTGAGACTTGCACAGAGGACACGAGGAGCCATCATTTTCACAGATCCTGATTTTCCTGGTCAAAAAATCAGGAATATAATTTCAGAACAAGTAAAGGGCTGTAAACACGCCTTTTTAACGAAGAAGGAAGCCCTTCCTAAGTCAGGTAGAGGGATAGGTGTGGAGCATGCTTCCCCCGAGGCCATTCGTAATGCCTTGAAGGACGCACAGTTAATGGATGAAGAGGCTGCAGAAGAGATTTCACAGCAGGATTTAATAGATGCAGGTTTAATTGGAGGATCGGGTGCCAAGGAACGAAGGGAAAGACTTGGATCTATTTTGAAAATCGGATTTACGAATGGTAAACAGTTATATAAGAGACTAAAAATGTTCCAAATATCAACTGAGGCTTTTTATGAAGCAATGGTACAGATAAATCAGGAGGAAAAACATGAATAAAGATATTGCAACCCCTGTCAGAACGAAAGATATACTAAAGAAGTACGGATTCTCCTTTAAAAAGAGCTTAGGCCAAAACTTTTTAATTGATACGAATATCTTGAAGCGTATTGTCGAACATGCAAATTTGACAGAGGAAAGCGGCGCCATTGAAATCGGGCCTGGGATCGGCGCATTGACGGAACAACTAGCGAAAAGCAGCAAAAAGGTTACGGCCTTTGAGATCGATCAGCGTTTACTGCCCATCTTATCGGATACACTGTCCCCTTATGACAACGTGAACATCATTCACGGAGATGTTCTAAAAGCGGATGTTAAGAAGGTCATTGAGGAGGAATTCGCTGGCTTTTCGGACTTGATGGTTGTTGCAAATCTGCCTTACTATGTCACGACACCCATTATTTTAAAGCTATTATCTGAGGACCTTCCCATTAGAGGCATCGTGTGCATGCTGCAAAAGGAAGTCGCCGATCGAATTGCCGCTAAACCTGGGACAAAGGAATACGGTTCGTTATCCATTGCCATTCAATATTATACCGAAGCGGAAACAGTGATGATCGTACCCAAAACGGTATTCATGCCTCAACCTAATGTCGATTCAGCTGTAATACGCCTTACTAGACGAGTTAAGCCAATCGTTGAAGTCCTGGATGAGGATTTCTTGTTCACTGTGACCAGGGCGAGCTTCGCGCAGCGCCGGAAAACGATTTTAAACAACTTAACCAGTCAGCTGCCAGATGGTAAATCAAAAAAAGAACTCGTACTTGCTGCTCTCGAGGCTTCGGATGTAGATCCATCCAGACGCGGTGAAACACTGAGCATAGAAGAATTTGGCCGCTTAAGTGATGCGTTATTGCCAAATTTTAAATGAAGAATAAGTAGAAAAAGTCAAAGTCGGAACGGGATTACTCCCAACTTCCGGCTTTTTTTTTGTTCTGGATATGACTTTCATGAATGGAAATGTAGTCAATCCCCATCTTTCACCATTCAAGAAT
This sequence comes from Peribacillus sp. NPDC060253, assembly GCF_042727425.1. NCBI lineage: Bacteria > Bacillati > Bacillota > Bacilli > Caryophanales > Bacillaceae > Peribacillus > Peribacillus sp. NPDC060253. The sequence continues at coordinate 42,236 of NZ_JBHXAS010000027.1, read as the reverse complement.
GGTTCGCATAACTTAAGAATGAAAATAAACTAGGGCAGGCTGAAAATAAGTCTTCTCATGGGGTGGGGCCATGAATATTCAAATAAACGATATTGTTGGTCGGGTTTCTTATAAATGCGACCTGGTGTTCCGGGTAATTGATATCCGGGATGTAGATGGAAGACGTGAAGCGATTCTTTATGGGGAAGATTTCCGATTGATTGCAGATGCACCTTTTCAGGATTTAATGATCATAAATGATAATGAAAGAAGTGACCGACAAAGGTCCAATGAGGTACTACAAGAACAATCTTACCGCTTATTAACACAAGATCTTGAGCTGCAACAACAAAAAAACGGATATCAATCCAGTAATGGTTACCGGTATAGCGGTGAATATTTTCAGATACCAGGCAGGGTCCTCCATGTTGATGGGGATGCGTCTTACTTAAGGAAATGCCTGGATCTATATCAGAAATTCAGTATTCCGGTCAATGGTGTCTATTGCAGTGAAAAGGAAATGCCCCAAAGAATCGGGGGGCTGTTGGATCATTATAGGCCGGATATCCTTGTTGTGACAGGTCATGATGCCTATTCAAAATCAAAAGGACCAATGTCCGATATCAATGCTTACCGTCACTCCAAGGACTTTGTACAGACAGTTAGAGAAGCGAGAAGGAAGGTTTCACATTTAGACCAATTGATAATATTTGCAGGAGCTTGTCAATCTCATTTTGAGTCGCTGATCCAAGCTGGGGCAAATTTTGCAAGCTCGCCTTCCCGTGTCAATATTCATGCTCTAGATCCAGTATATATTGTTGGAAAGGTAAGCTTTACGCCTTTTACTGAGCATATTCATGTATGGGATGTCCTTCGGAATACATTAACAGGAGAGAAGGGGTTAGGCGGAATTGAGACAAAAGGTGTGTTACGGACCGGTCTGCCTTTCAGGCCATTTCAGGAAGAATGAACGAGCTGCATTTTGAAATAATGCAGCTTGCTTTTAACGTGTTGGAGTTCGGATATACTCAAAAAAATCGAGCTTTTTTGAGGAGTAACGACACGAAATGATGTTTTAATTACGAAAATTCGGCTTGATTAAAATGAAATAGTTCGTTTACATAATTTTTCATTTCCCAGGATATAATAAAATTGTTCGCGATTTTGCCGGATTTCAGATAAAAATATATTGACTGCATTTTTAAGTACTGATATAATTTATTATTTTGTTTGCGTATATTTGTGAATTGTGATATACTTAACTTAGTGAGGTGGACCGAAAATGCCAAAAACTCTAGCTGATATTAAAACTGCACTTGATTCAAACCTAGGCAAAAGATTGCTTTTAAAAGCAAACGGTGGAAGAAGAAAGACTGTAGAACGTTTTGGAACTTTGGCGGAAACTTATCCGGCTGTTTTTGTAATTGAGCTCGACCAAGATGAAAATGCGTTTGAAAGAGTATCTTACAGCTATGCGGATGTTTTAACGGAAACCGTGGAACTAACATTTTTAAACAAACAACAAGAGATGTAACTTAGACGAGGCAGTGAACAATTATGTTTGCTGCTTTTTGTTTTGTATAAATTACCTGAGCGGCCCAATATAGGCGTAAAAAGGATGTAATGAAATAGCGTATGATGCAAACACTAGGCATGTGACAGCATGTGAAAGGGGTTGCTTCGCTTGAGCAGGAAAAAAGGGATTATGTCAGATGGTCTTAAAGAAGAATTGGCAAAAGAACTTGGATTTTACGATGTTGTCCAAAAAGAAGGCTGGGGAGGAATCCGAGCCAAAGACGCAGGTAACATGGTAAAACTTGCTATCGAAAAAGCACAACGTCAATTAGTGAACAAAGAGTAAGATAACACTTAATTGTATCATGCTGTCCTTGTGAACGAAGCCGGACTCTTTATATAATGTATAGCACTATTCATTTTTGCTTACATTGTAAATAAGGAGTCTGGTTTTTTTATGTATCGGGTAATGCTATATGGGTATGTAGCAAGTCTTTTGGGTTGCAGGAACGAGCTGCTCTCCCATGTACCTACATGTGTCTATTCTCCTCTAAAGGCCAATCTTAGCTTGAATACATTGAAATTACGATGAAAAAACCTTTAGAATATAAACAAATATGATAGAATAGGACAAGAACTTTTAAGAACGTTAAAGTAGGTGGACATATTGAAGCTTATGGAAAAAGCCCCGGCTAAAATTAATTTGGCTTTGGATGTGCTTTTCAAACGGCCTGATGGGTATCATGAAGTGGAAATGATCATGACGACAGTCGACCTTGCCGATAGAATTGAACTAAAGGAAATAAAGGGAAACCAAATTAAAATTCTATCCCATAATCGATTTGTTCCGGATGATCATCGTAATTTAGCTTATCAAGCCGCTTTTATTCTAAAGGAACGTTTTGGGATCAATAAAGGTGTTTCTATAACTATAGAGAAAAATATACCAGTAGCGGCGGGACTTGCTGGTGGAAGCAGTGATGCCGCAGCTACCTTGAGAGGCTTAAATAGACTGTGGAAGCTTGGTCTTTCCATGGATGAGCTTGCGGAAATAGGAGCCGAAATTGGCTCGGATGTGTCATTTTGTGTCTATGGAGGAACGGCATTGGCCAGAGGGCGCGGGGAAAAAATCACGCATCTTCCTGCACCGCCAAAATGCTGGGTCATCTTGGCAAAACCGACAATCGGTGTTTCTACGGCCGATATATACAAAAGGCTCCAAGTATCAAAAATGGAGCATCCGGATGTACCTGGAATGATTTCGGCTATTAACGAAAACAGTTACGAGGATGTATGTCAGGGTTTGGGCAATGTTCTAGAGCAAGTGACATTGCAGTTATACCCGGAAGTTGCGAATATTAAAGATCAAATGAAGACATTTGGAGCAGACTCGGTCTTAATGAGCGGAAGTGGTCCGACCGTTTTTGGTTTAGTGGAACATGATTCGCGCATGCAAAGAATTTATAACGGACTTCGGGGATTCTGTGATCAAGTCTATGCGGTTCGCTTATTAGGTGATCGAAACAACCTTGAATAGATACGTACATTAGTGGTATAGTTGCATTATAATATTCGGAATTCACAAAGGGGGTGTCTCAATGAAATTTCGTCGCAGCGAGAGGCTAGTCGATATGACCAATTATTTATTAGAACATCCAGGGGAACTTGTTTCGCTGACATATTTTGCTGAAAGGTATAGTTCGGCAAAGTCATCGATCAGTGAAGATTTGACAATCATCAAAGATACCTTTGAACAACGTGGGATAGGATCTTTAACGACCGTTCCAGGTGCAGCGGGCGGAGTGAAGTATATTGTTTCCATCAAGGAAGATGAAGCTAATGCCTTCATTGACGGATTATGCAAAACAATTGCCAGTCCCGAAAGGTTACTCCCTGGCGGCTATCTATATATGACAGACATATTAGGGCATCCGCAAACCGTGAATAAGGTTGGAAGGATAATCGCTTCTATGTATGCCAAGAAAAATGTCTCAGTCATAATGACAATGGCAACTAAAGGTATATCATTAGCATACGCCGTGGCAAATTATTTGAATGTTCCAGTTGTCATTGTAAGAAGGAATAATAAAGTAACGGAAGGTTCCACAGTGAGCATCAATTATGTTTCTGGATCTTCAAAGAGAATTCAGACCATGGTACTCTCTAAGAGAAGTTTGGTTGAGGGTTCGAATGTATTAATTGTAGATGATTTCATGAAAGCTGGGGGTACCATTAATGGTATGGTCAGTTTATTGGATGAATTTAAGGCAACAGTTGCCGGAATTGCGGTTCTGGTCGAATCAGAACATACGGAAGAATGTCTTGTCGAGGACTATGTTTCATTAATCAAGTTGACTCAGGTGGTCGAAAGAGACAAAAAAATCAATGTCAGCCGAGGAAATTACTTTTTGAAAAATGAATAGGGGGAATCATTTCATGAAAACGATACATACGAATGAAGCACCGGCAGCGATCGGCCCATACTCACAAGGTGTGATCGTCGATAAGTTATTTTTCAGTTCAGGACAAATCCCACTTACTGCTTCTGGTGAATTGGTAACGGGCAATGTTAAGGAACAGACACACCAGGTCTTTCAGAATCTCCAAGCTGTATTGAAAGAAGCGGGAGCCTCATTAGAATCGGTCATTAAAGCTACGGTATTCATTAAAAGCATGGATGATTTCGGTTCGATTAATGAAGTTTACGGTGAATATTTTTCTAGTCACAAACCTGCCCGCTCTTGTGTAGAGGTAGCACGACTTCCTAAAGATGTACTTGTGGAAATTGAAGTGATTGCGCTCGTTAAATAAACGGGCGTTTTTTTTGTTCTTTCAGGGGAATTCATAATGGGTAATTTTTCTGTAAGAAAAGGGTGTTTTCTATTATTTTTGAAAACTAGGCTGAATTTTCTAAAAAACTTACAGATAATAGAAGGAGTTCACGTTTTTTTGTTGAATATGTACTTTAAGTTTTAACAACAACAAAAAGGGATGGTGAGCTTAAATGGAAGTAACTGACGTAAGATTACGCCGTGTGAATACGGACGGTCGTATGAGAGCTATCGCATCAATTACACTGGATAATGAATTTGTGGTTCATGATATTCGTGTGATCGACGGAAACAATGGTTTATTTGTAGCAATGCCAAGTAAACGAACTCCAGATGGAGAATTCCGGGATATCGCTCATCCAATCAATTCATCTACACGCGGGAAAATTCAAGAAGCTGTCTTAACAGAATATCACCGATTGGGAGAACTTGAAACTGAACTAGAGGAAGCTGGAGCTGGAGCTTCTTAATTGACTATACTTTCAACCTTTAAATTTATAATTCGTGCACCTAGAGCCTACTTCATAAGTAGTGCTCTTTTTTATTTTATTCGGAAAGGATCGGTTTAGAACATATCACTTTTTCAGACAAGTTACGCCTTATTTGGAGTAAAATGTAATATCTGCGATGCATCTTCAAAAGTTTAAATACCCAATCTTTTTATTTTTCAAACCCTTTTAAACGTCTTGATTTTACAATCTTTGTAAGTGTGGGATTGCGTAATCCTTATTAGTGAAGGTCTCTTATCAGCTAGTCATCGAAATAAAATGGAAAAGCCAACGCGATTTCGGAATGAGGGATTACGATGGATGCGGTGCTTCTTAATGGTGTCCACACAGGTCATAAAGCAATACAAGCAGTGTTTTGGGATAATGGGGTGCGCGTTGTTGTAAGGGGGAGAAGGAGGGTTTCTGTCATTATGTTCATGCTCGAAAAACAATTCAACAGGCGTATAATTATTATTTGAGTGGTTCGTATATTCCTAAGAGTCCCATTAATAATGTTAGTAAGGCTGTTAAAAATGGAAATTTTTTTTGCCTTAGCTGTTGACAATAATATGTACTTTTAATTGTTACCTTGAAAAGAATCACTATTTGAGATAATATTTTTAGTGGATAAAAAGGTAAATATGGAGGCCTGTTATGAGTAATCGCTATGCAATAGTATTGGCCGCTGGGCAAGGTACTAGGATGAAATCTAAGCTTTATAAGGTTTTGCACCCTGTTTGCGGAAAACCAATGGTACAACATGTTATCGATCAAGTCAATCAACTTCAAATAGAAGATATTGTAACAGTCATCGGCCATGGGGCTGAAAAAGTTCAAGAACAACTTGGTGATTCATGCAAGTATGCCTTACAAGATCAGCAATTGGGTACGGCACATGCTGTCATGCAAGCGGAAAGCGTTTTATCCGAAAAAAGTGGAACGACCCTTGTCATTTGCGGAGATACGCCTTTGATTAAAGCTGAAACGATGGAAGAGCTTATAGCATTGCATGAGCAAAGTCAGGCGAAAGCAACAATCTTAACGGCATATGCAGATGACCCGACTGGCTATGGGAGAATTCTTCGCAGTGAAGGCGGCCTTGTAAAAAAAATCGTCGAGCATAAGGATGCCTCTGATGAAGAAAGATATGTTAAGGAAATAAATACCGGTACATATTGCTTCGATAACCAAGCTTTATTTAGCGCGCTGAAAAAAGTTTCAAATGAAAATGTCCAAGGAGAATATTACCTACCGGATGTTATTGAAATTTTAAAACAAGAAGGCGAAATAGTGACGGCCTTCCAATCGAGTGATTTCGAGGAAACGTTAGGCGTAAATGATCGAGTGGCTTTATCACAGGCTGAGCAGATTTTACGGAAACGCATCAATGAATCACATATGAGGAATGGTGTAACGATCATCGACCCGCTTACTACGTACATTGAAGCAGATGTGCAAATAGGACAGGATACGGTCATTAACCCTGGGGCATGCATAAAAGGGAAAAGTATTATCGGGCAGGATTGCTTGATTGGTCCGAATTCTGAAATCAGTAATTGTGAAATTGGTGATGGAACGGAAATCCTCCAATCGGTTGTTCATGAAAGCAGTATTGGAAGTTCCGTAAAAATCGGTCCTTTTGCTCATGTTAGACCTCATTCTGATATCCGGGATTCCGTAAAAATCGGTAATTTTGTAGAAATTAAAAAGACCGTTTTTGGCAAAGGAAGCAAAGCCTCTCATTTGAGTTATATTGGTGATGCAGAGGTTGGAGAGAATGTTAATATAGGCTGCGGATCTATTACCGTGAATTACGACGGGAAAAATAAACATTTGACGAAGATTGAAGACAATGTCTTCATAGGCTGCAATTCTAACCTTGTTGCACCTGTGACGATTGGAGAAGGGGCATATGTAGCTGCAGGGTCAACCATCACACAAGATGTACCTCAGGAAGCTCTATCCGTTGCTCGGGCTCGTCAAGTTAACAAAGAAGATTATGTGAATAAATTGAAATTTAATAAATAACCGACGGAGGTCATCATGTCAAATCAGTATTTAGATCCTAATTTAAAAGTATTCTCTTTAAATTCAAACTTTGGTTTAGCTCAAGAGATTGCGGCTGCAATCGGTGTTGAACTTGGTAAATGTAGCGTAACAAGTTTCAGTGATGGTGAAGTTCAGATTAACATTGAAGAAAGTATTCGTGGTTGTGACGTTTACGTGATCCAATCAACAAGCCAACCAGTCAATGAAAATTTAATGGAACTTTTAATTATGATCGATGCTCTTAAACGTGCTTCAGCTAAAACGATTAATATTGTTATGCCATATTACGGTTATGCCCGCCAAGACCGTAAAGCGCGTGCCCGTGAACCAATTACAGCTAAACTTGTTGCAAACCTTTTAGAAACTGCTGGTGCCCACCGTGTCATCACATTAGATCTTCACGCGCCACAAATTCAAGGTTTCTTCGATATTTTGATCGATCACCTTGTTGCTGTTCCAATTTTAGCGGATTACTTCAAAGAAAAAGATTTAAGTGATATTGTCATCGTTTCTCCTGATCATGGTGGTGTAACGCGTGCCCGTAAAATGGCAGATCGCTTAAAAGCACCGATTGCCATTATCGATAAACGCCGCCCAAGACCGAATGTGGCTGAAGTCATGAACATCATCGGTAATATTGAAGGCAAAACAGCGATCCTGATCGACGACATCATTGATACGGCAGGTACTATTACACTTGCGGCAAATGCACTTGTAGAGAATGGTGCTAAAGCAGTGTATGCTTGTTGTACACACCCAGTCCTTTCAGGTCCTGCCATCGAAAGGATTCAAAATTCAACGATAAAGGAATTGGTCGTGACTAACACGATCGCCCTATCGGAAGACAAGAAAATCGATAAAATCAGTGGACTTTCTGTAGCACCTTTGATTGCAGAGGCAATTATTCGTGTCCATGAGGAACAATCAGTCAGCACATTATTCGATTGATAAAAATTAATAGACGTAACCTTAACATGGCGGGCCTTTGGGCTCGTCATGTTTTTGGTTGAAAGACGCAATATTTAGAAAACACTTAATTCTTAGTTGACAGGTGTGAATACTAATAATAAAATGATGGTACAAATAAATTTCATCTTTATGGAATGAAGAAAACTCTTGGAATTCATACATGATGAACGCCGATCGGTCTACCGAAGGCTCCTTTCACTTACCACTGAACACTAGGCATCTTTTTGCCCTATTGTCCTTTTGGTGAAGAAAAGGAGCTTTTTATTTTTATATAAATTTAAGAAGGGTGTGCAAATATGAAAAAACGAAATGTAGTGCTGTTGTCTATTCTTAGCATCTTCATGCTGATATTAAGTGCATGTGGGCAGGAAAAAAACAGTTCCAAGAGTGTTGACGCAAAGGAATCCGATAAGGCGATCCGAATCGGTTATCAAAAATTTGGGACATTAAATATTTTAAAATCAAAGGGGGAGCTGGAAAGCCATTTAAAGGAAGTGGGGTATACGGTCGATTGGACTGAATTCCCTGCAGGCCCTCAACTACTTGAAGCCTTGAATGTCGGCAGCATTGATTTTGGGCACACAGGGGAGGCGCCACCGATATTTGCACAAGCAGCCAATGCACCACTTGTCTATATTGCTAATCAGCCGGCAAACCCTTCGGGAGAGGCTATAGTCGTGCAAAAGGATTCACCCATTAAAAATGTGAAAGATTTAAAAGGTAAGAAGGTTGGCTTGAATAAAGGTTCAAATGTTCATTACTTATTGGTCAAAGCGTTAGAGGAAGCAGGTCTTACTCTTGATGACATTCAGCCCGTCTACTTGCCACCTGCTGATGCGAGGGCTGCTTTTGAAGGAAACCAAATCGATGCCTGGGTAATATGGGATCCATTTTTATCGGCGGCGGAATTGGAACTTAATACGAAAACGATTCAGGATGGAGAAGGACTAGTGGCGAATCGTGAATTCTTTTTGGCAACTGATTCATTTGCCGAGAACGAAGAGGCTTTAAAGATCATTAAAGAAGAACTGATAAAAGTTGATAAATGGATTGAAGAGAACCCAACGGATGTCGCTGAGTTTTTATCTCCGGAAATTGGTATGAGTGTGGAGGCATTAGAAAAAACATTAAAAAGAAAAGAATATGGTCTTGAGGAGATTTCCAGTACGGTTTTGGATGATCAACAAAAGATTGCCGATACATTTTTTAATCTTAAATTAATTCCAAGCAAGATTAATGTTCTAGATGCATCTACAGATGTTAAAAAAAATTAAGGGGGAAAATAATATGAAAGTATTTTGGTTTTTGCCATCACATGGGGAAAGTCGCTATTTAGGATCGACAAAGGGAGGGAGGGCGATTACACTTCCTTATTTAAAACAAATAGCACAGGCAGTCGATCATTTAGGTTTTGAAGGGGCTTTGCTTCCAACAGGTCGTTCCTGTGAAGATGCTTGGGTAGTGGGTTCTTCATTGATTTCTGCAACGGAAAGAATGAAATTTTTGGTTGCAATTCGTCCAGGTTTAATGTCACCAACCTTAGCTGCGCGTATGGCTGCAAGCTTCGACCGGTTGTCGAATGGCCGCCTTTTGATCAATGTTGTAACTGGGGGGGATCCTGTCGAATTGGCAGGTGATGGCGTCTTTCTAAATCATAAGGAACGCTATGAGCAAACAAATGAATTTCTCGATATCTGGAGAAAGGAAATGTCTGGCGAGAGTGTGGACTTTGAAGGGGATCACTTAAAGGTTGAAGGTGGAAATATTCTGTTGCCACCTGTACAAAAACCGTACCCACCGCTCTATTTCGGAGGTTCATCTGATCCAGCCATCGATATATCGGGAAAACATATTGATGTCTACTTGACTTGGGGTGAGCCGCCAGTGCAAGTGGCTGAAAAAATTGAAAAGGTACGTAAAAAAGCAGCAGAGTATGGACGTGAAGTCAGATTTGGCATTCGCATGCATGTCATTGTAAGAGAAACGGAAGAAGAAGCTTGGCAGGCAACAGAGGAACTTATTAAATATGTGGATGATGAAATGATTGAAAATTCACAAAAGATTTTTGGTCGATTTGATTCAGTGGGACAAAAGAGGATGTCGCAACTTCATAATGGAAACAGGGATTCACTCGAAATCAGTCCAAACCTATGGGCAGGTGTAGGTCTTGTGCGCGGTGGTGCCGGTACAGCACTAGTCGGAAGTGCAGAAAATGTTGCCGCTAGAATGAAGGAATATGAAGAAATCGGAATAGAATCTTTTGTTTTATCCGGGTACCCTCACCTGGAAGAAGCGTACCGTGTGGCGGAATTATTATTCCCTTTGCTCCCTGTCGAACAACTGCAAGTTCCCGTTTCGAAAGCGACGAGTCCATTCGGGGAAATACTGGCAAATGACCACTACCCTACAAAAGGAAGTGAAAAAGAAGATGCAGGCAAAGTTAAACAAAAAGTTCAATAGGTTTTCCCTCATATCTTGGATCGTACCCATTCTGCTCTTGGTAATTTGGCAGCTGCTGTCTTTGTGGGGGATTCTGTCGGAACGGATATTACCCGCCCCGACTGAAGTCTTTCATGCTGGCGTCGCTTTATTGAAAACAGGCGAACTTATAGATTACATTGGCATCAGTGCCCAGCGGGCCTTCATCGGCTTTTTCATCGGCGGAATTATTGGTTTTGTACTAGGGTTGTTAAATGGGTTATCATCCATTGCCGAAACATTATTCGATACTTCACTTCAAATGTTGCGTAATATACCACATTTAGCTTTAATACCGCTTGTGATCCTATGGTTTGGCATAGAAGAAGAAGCGAAAATATTCCTTGTCGCCTTAGGAGTCCTATTCCCTATCTATTTAAATACATTCCATGGCGTGAAATCGGTGGATAAAGGTTTAATTGAAGCGGCGAGGGTTTATGGGTTAAATGGTTTTTCTTTATTCTGGAATGTGATTCTCCCTGCTGCCTTTCCATCCATTTTGGTGGGTGTCCGCTTTTCCCTTGGAATCATGTGGGTCACATTAATTGTTGCCGAAACAATATCCGCTAATTCTGGAATTGGATATATGGCTATGAATGCACGGGAATTCATGAGGATGGATATCGTTGTACTCAGCATTCTCTTATATGCCTTATTAGGAAAAGTATCGGATGTTTTTGCCAAAATAGTTGAAAAAAGATGCTTAAAATGGCATCCATCATACCAATGAGGAGGCCTTTATTATGAAAAGTGGAAATTCATTGGAGTTGCAGGGTGTAAAAAAAGATTTTGGGGAATTTGAGGTTTTAAAGGGGATGGACCTTGCTTTTAAAAAAGGGGAATTCATAGCGATCGTTGGTAAGAGTGGGTGTGGAAAGAGTACCTTACTACGTCTTGTGGCAGGTCTGGATAAGCCGACGGGCGGGAAGATCCTGGTGAATGGAAAGTCATTAAATGGACTGAATAAATCGTCACGTACGATGTTTCAGGATGGCAGGCTTTTTCCTTGGAAAAAAATTCTTCAAAATATTGGTGTCGGCTTAAAAGGGGATTGGAAGCCAAAAGCTATGGAGTTACTGGAGCAAGTGGGGCTTGCAGATCGAGCAAATGATTGGCCATCCGTTTTGTCGGGGGGACAGAAACAAAGGATAGCCTTAGCGAGGGCATTGGTGAACGAGCCTGATATTCTTCTCTTGGATGAGCCGTTGGGGGCATTGGATGCATTGACGAGGATTGGCATGCAAAGGCTTATAGAAGAACTATGGAGGAAAAGGAATTTTACTGCCTTACTCGTTACACATGATGTTGAAGAAGCCGTACTGCTTGCTGACCGTGTCATACTAATTGAAGAAGGCAAAGTCGTCATGAACAAGGAAATCAATCTGCCGAGACCACGGCAAAAGGATAATCTTCAATATTCATCATTAGCTGCCCAAATCCTTAACAGAGTCATGCAAGAGGGACAAATGGAAAAACAGGCGATTCACGCTTAGAAACAAAAAGAATGAAAAATTTTTTTGTGGCGAGATTCCTTTGTTTACCATATGTTTACGCTTAGTGAAGCCTCCTGATTTTACCTTTCATGTTTAATGCCCCACTATTTAGGGAAATGTTAAATATAGAGAAACTTGTAATTTAGAATTAGGAAGGCGGAGGATAGTATGAGTAATTTATTAGCTGCAAAAGAACGTACGGATTTAAAACACTCTAATTTAAGGAATTTGAGAGAAAGCGGCGAAATCCCGGCGATAGTATATGGCAATCAAAATGATAGTACCGCCATTTCGGTCAATAATATTGAACTTCAAAAGACTATCAAGGAAATAGGCCGTAATGGTATCATTTCTTTGGAATTGGAAGGTAAGAGTTATAAAGTCATGCTCTCTGACTATCAAAAGGATCCGATAAAGAACTTCATTTATCATGCTGACTTTTTAATTGTGGATATGTCCGCTCAGTTACAGGCTCAGGTTCGTATCAATCTTGTGGGTGTTAGTAAAGGAGTGAAAGACGGTGGGGTTCTTCAGCAGTCTCTTCATGAAGTGACGGTCACGGCTAAGCCTAATGATATTCCTGAGTCGATCGATGTTGACGTTACCGAACTTCAGGTAGGTGATACAATCTACATATCCGATATCAAATCGAATGAGCAAGTTACAATCGATAATGATGGCGAAGAAGTAGTTGCATCTGTTTTGGCTCCTCGTCAGGAAGAGGAAATAAGTACAGGTGAACAGCAAGATGGTGGTATCCCTGAAAATGAAGAGGGCAGGGAGACCAAGGCTTCACCAGAGTCATGATGCCGGGATTAAACAAGTGAATCATGATATAATAGGCGTAGCTCTTAATGAGTTACGTCTTTTCAATCTCTGGATGTTCTGATTAAACAGACCAGACCATTTTTAGGAGTGGAGTTCTTTAATTAGTATTTTTTTCTAATTAGTTCTCCGGTCGCTTGCAGGCCAGCTTGAAATTAGGGTACTATTTTTCTAAGGTCAATGATCTTGGAAAAACTTCGTCCCAACGTAACTCCCTAAATAACCGTAATGACGGAGTGTGAATCATGAAAATTATTGTAGGGTTAGGGAACCCAGGTAAACAATATGAAAAAACCCGGCATAACGTCGGATTTGAAGTAATAGATGAGTTATCCAGAAAATGGTCGATTCCACTTGATCAAGCTAAACATAAAGGAATATATGGTGTAGGAATGATAAAGGGAGAAAAAGTTTTATTGCTTAAGCCCTTAACCTACATGAATTTATCAGGAGAATCCATTTCTGCTGTCATGCATTTCTTTAAGGTGGATATAGCGGATGTAGTTGTTATATATGATGACCTCGATTTGCCTCCAGGGAAACTTCGTCTTCGTCAAAAAGGAAGCGCAGGCGGCCATAATGGGATAAAATCTACAATTGCACATTTGGGTACGCAAGAATTCAACCGCATCAGAATAGGCATTGGCCGACCGATTGGCCGTATCCCAGTACCTGATTACGTTTTAGGACGTTTTTCGCCTGAAGAATATGATCATGTAGGGGCGACAATCGAAAAAAGTGCAGCTTCTTGTGAAGCCTGGTTGGAAAAATCATTTATACAGGTCATGAACGAATATAACCAATAAGCTAAGAGTAGATATAAGTAAAGAATAATATCTTCCTGTTTCGCTGAATAATTCCCCCCTACTTTTGTACATACTAACACTATTATAAAATAGGGGGTTACGAAATGGCTCTCCATTATCGATGCCGACATTGCGGAACTAAACTGGGCTCAATCGAGGCACACTCACTGAGTACGGAGCAGTTAGGTTTTAATCAACTTACTGATGAAGAGCGACAAGAGATGATCGTTTATGATTCTGAGGGAGATATGCATATAAGGGCGATATGTGAAGATTGCCATGAATCGCTGCAAAAAAACCCTGAATTATATGAAAACGATTATATTATTCATTAGCGGAAGAGGGCTTTGGACAAAATCCAAAGCATTTTTCCGTTTGTCTTGTTTACAGAAACACATAAAATGAAAAATTGCCGTTAATAAAAAGAACGCTTGGTTGAATTGGCCAAGTTCAAATACAATGATTTTAGGATTGCGCACGTTAAAGAGAGGGGGGAAAGAAAATGAATGGATTACAAAACTTGTTCTCCAAACAAGAGGATGTTCATTCGTTAATAGCCGGCATTGATGAAGGACTTAAGGAACAAATGGTCTCTGGTTTGACAGGTTCCTCTAGATCACTATTGCTGGCTTCCGTATATGAAAAAACAAATAGGCCGATTTTATTAGTAACCCATAATTTATTGCAGGCTCAAAAATTCCATGAGGACTTATCCAGTTTTATTCCTGAGGAAGAATTATATATATATCCCGCCAATGAATTGATTGCGGCTGATTTAAGTGTAGCCAGTCCGGAATTAAGAGCCCAACGCGTAGAGGCATTGAACTTTTGGGCGGAGGGGAAGAAAGGGATTGTCATTGCGCCAATTCCAGGGGTGCGTCGTGTACTTCCTTCGAAGGATATTTGGAAGAGGCATCAGCTTACGTTTAATTTAGGGGAAGACATCGAGCTCGAATCAACGCTTAATAAATTTATTGCCATGGGCTATAACCGGTCTGAAATGGTTGCTTCCCCAGGGGAATTCAGCATCCGGGGCGGTATAATCGATATTTATCCCATTACGGAACCTAATCCAATAAGAATTGAATTATTCGATACGGAAATAGATTCAATAAGGACTTTTTCGAGTGAGGATCAGCGGTCCATCGAGAAACTCAAGAAAGTGATGATTGGTCCTGTTAGTGAGGCTTTGCTAGAAACAGAGCACATCGAAAGAATCATATCAAGGCTTGAAAGCGGTTTAAGTAAAAGCTTGAAGAAACTTAAAGATGAGAAAACAAAGGAACAACTTGTTCAAACGGTCAGCTATGAACTTGAACAGCTGAAAATGGGGAATAAACCCGACCAGATCTTTAAATACTTAAGCTTAGCTTATGAGAATCCAGCTAGTTTAATAGATTATTTACCTGTAAATGGCTTGGTGTTCTTGGATGAAATCAGTAGAATTCAGGAGATTAATGATTCTCTGGAAAAGGAAGAGGCTGGCTGGTACACGGACCTTTTAAGTCAGGGACAGATTATCCATGATATAAAATTGGCACATCCCATGCAGGAATTAATAATGAAATCTAACAGCCCGTTTGTCTACCTTTCATTGTTTTTACGGCACGTACCGCATACCAATCCTCAGAATATCCTGAATTTTGCCAGTAAACAGATGCAAAATTTCCATGGACAGATGAATGTGTTCAAAGCAGAATTGGAACGTTGGAAAAAAGGGAATTTTACTGTCGTCATTCTTGGACAGGATGAGGAACGGGTGAAAAAGCTGCATTCAGTTTTAGCCGATTATGATATAGAGGCGGCAGAACTTTTTGATGCAAATAGCATTCTTCCAGGTAAAGTACAGATTTTACGAGGCAGCCTTAATAGCGGCTTTGAATTACCTATGCAGAAATTCAGTATCATCACGGAAACGGAATTGTTCAATAAGAAGTCCAAGAAATCAATGCGAAGACAGAAACTATCGAATGCTGAGCGGATCAAGAGTTATTCAGAACTAAAAATCGGTGACTACGTCGTTCATGTTAACCATGGTATAGGGAAATATTTAGGAATTGAAACCCTTACGATAAATGGGGTCCATAAAGATTATCTACATATTCGTTATCAAGCGGATGACAAATTGTATGTTCCTGTTGATCAAATTGATCTTGTTCAAAAATATGTCGGTTCTGAAGGGAAAGAACCTAAGCTTTATAAGCTTGGCGGAACGGAATGGAAACGTGTAAAAAGTAAAGTACAATCCTCAGTTGAAAACATAGCTGATGATTTAATCAAGTTATACGCCGAAAGGGAAGCAGCAAAGGGCTATGCTTTTTCGCCTGATGGTGATATGCAGAGAGAATTTGAAACATCTTTCGCTTATAACGAAACAGAAGATCAAATACGTTCTATAGTTGAAATCAAAAAGGATATGGAACGGGAACGACCAATGGATCGTTTATTATGCGGTGATGTTGGCTATGGGAAGACAGAGGTAGCCATCCGTGCCGCTTTTAAAGCCATTATGGACGGCAAGCAAGTTGCATTTCTTGTTCCGACCACAATCCTCGCTCAGCAGCATTTTGAAACACTTAGAGAACGTTTTCAGGATTATCCCATTTCGATTGGCCTTATGAGCCGTTTCCGGTCAAAAAAACAGCAAACGGAAACGATTAAAGGACTGAAGGCTGGCACGGTGGATATTGTCGTTGGCACGCACAGGATTTTATCCAAAGATCTAGTGTACCGTGATTTAGGTTTGCTGATCATTGATGAAGAACAGCGCTTTGGCGTTACACATAAGGAGAAGATCAAACGGTTAAAAACCAATGTGGATGTACTGACTTTGACTGCTACGCCGATTCCGAGGACCCTTCATATGTCCATGCTGGGCGTGAGGGATCTGTCCGTCATCGAAACACCGCCTGAGAACCGTTTCCCGATTCAAACTTATGTCATGGAGTATAATGGCTCGTTGGTAACGGAAGCGATTGAACGGGAATTGGCCAGGGATGGTCAGGTTTATTTTCTATACAATCGGGTAGAGGATATAGCAAGAAAAGCAGAAGAAATTTCCATGTTAGTACCTGATGCCCGTGTTACGTATGCTCATGGGCAAATGTCTGAGCAAGAACTAGAAGCCGTTATGTTCGGCTTTTTAGAAGGCGAGTATGATGTTTTGGTAAGTACAACCATTATCGAGACAGGTGTTGATATCCCGAATGTCAATACGCTTATAGTGAATGAAGCGGATAGAATGGGTCTTTCGCAGCTCTATCAGCTACGTGGCCGTGTAGGGCGATCCAATCGGGTAGCATATGCTTTCTTCACTTATAGGAAAGATAAAGTGTTGACGGAAGTGGCAGAAAAACGTCTCCAATCTATTAAGGAATTCACAGAATTGGGCTCTGGGTTCAAAATTGCCATGCGTGATTTATCCATCAGGGGAGCTGGAAATATTCTGGGGGCCCAACAACATGGCTTCATTGATTCAGTTGGTTTCGATTTGTACTCACAAATGTTGCAAGAAGCAGTGGATGCAAAACGTAATGACCAACCAGTTGAAGAAAAAAACACCCTTGAAATTGATGTTGAAGTGGATGCTTATATCCCTGATGCCTACATAATGGACGGACATCAGAAAATAGAAATGTATAAAAGGTTCAGAGGCATCACTTCTCTTGAAGAAGTGGAAGAATTACAAGATGAAATGCTCGACCGGTTCGGGGAGTATCCAGAAGAAGTCTCCTATTTATTCCTGATTGCTGAAATGAAGGTATATGCTGAAAAAGCGGGAATTGAAAGCATTAAACAATTGAAGCAGGAAATCAGCATTCTCCTTAGGGAAAATGTAAGCAGCGATGTGGATGGTCAAAAGGTGTTTGGGCTGGGTTCGAAGTACGGCCGTATGGTAGGATTCGGCATGGACGGGAATCGAATGAAGCTAGTCCTGCACATAAAAGGGGTAGAGCAAAGCAAATGGCTCGATATTCTTTTTGAGATGGCTAAGGGTTTACAGCATGTAAAAAAGGAGACTCAAGCAACAAAAAATTGAAATGAATGATTGTCCTCTTGAAGATATTCTTTTTAAGATACCATGGTAATAAAATGCAACAAAAAGAAAAATTTTTTCAAAGTGCATAGAACTTACCATTAGAAAAATACTATGTACAATAGCTGGTGATGATTTTGCTACAAAAAGAGGATTTTCAAATCAATTAGATGAAAGTGAGGCAACATTAGATGAAAGCAACTGGTATCGTTCGCCGAATTGATGATTTAGGAAGAGTCGTCATCCCGAAAGAAATTCGCAGGACCCTTCGCATTCGTGAAGGGGATCCATTGGAAATCTTTGTCGACAGAGATGGTGAAGTCATTTTAAAGAAATACTCACCTATTAGTGAATTAGGCGATTTTGCAAGAGAATATGCAGAAGCACTTTATGATAGCCTTGGAAATCCAGTTATGATTTGTGATCGGGATACTTACATTGCAGTGGCAGGCGGCTCCAAAAAAGAATACTTAAATAAAAGCGTTAGTGAACTAGTGGAAAAGATCATGGAAGAAAGAAATCCTGTCTTGGAATCTCCAAACGGACAAATTTCCTTCGTTGATTCAAATGATGAAGAGGTCCAATCGTATACAGCAGCTCCGATCATCGCGAGTGGCGACCCGATTGGTGCCGTCCTGATTTTCTCTAAAGAAGGCACTGTTGGTGAAGTGGAGCAGAAATCGGTTGAAACAGCAGCAAGTTTCCTAGCTAGACAAATGGAACAGTAACCTTGGACATGCCATTATATTTTTAATGTAAAAAGGTCAGCAATCGCTGTCCTTTTTGCTTTTTCATTAAAGTTAAACCAAATAGAAGAGAGCACAAGTCGGGGAACCTATTCTGTGATGTTAATATGGAAGTTAATTAACAGTATGGTTACAAAAGAAAAAAGACCACTAGGATTATGCTATAATAACTACCACATAAGAGTGAAAAGGGGAAAAAGAATGGCTGTAAAGCCTTATAAAACTTCAAATGAACTTTTTCGAGGTGCGCTGATCCTAAGCGCTGCAGCGATCATCGTAAAAGTTTTGAGTGCGGCCTATCGCATACCTTATCAGAACATCGCAGGTGACATCGGGTTTTATATCTATCAGCAGGTATATCCCTTCTACGGTGTTGCTTTAACGTTATCAACACTGGGCTTCCCGGTTGTCATATCCAAACTGATTGCAGAACGGGATTCTGCTAAAAATAATTTTGCGGTCAAGGACATTTTAGTGACATCATTTGTCGTCTTAAGTACGATAGGAATCGTAATGTTTGCTGTACTGTTTATTGGTGCTGATTGGATTGCCGGCTTGATGAAAGATCCGAATCTAGCCAGTCTGCTCAGAATCATTGCCTTTTCCTATTTATTAATGCCGATTTCATCTGTATTAAGAGGCTATTTCCAAGGTATAAACGACATGTTTCCTACGGCAAGTTCGCAGGTCGCTGAACAATGTATCCGGGTATTGACGATATTGGTGCTTTCCACAATATTCGTGTATCAGGGCTATTCTCCTTACGTGGTCGGCAAGGGAGCGGTCTTCGGGTCGATTACAGGTGGTATAACTGGCCTGGTTCTGCTTCTTGCTTTCGTAATTTTAAAAGAAGAATGGAAGCTTTTTTTACGAATGGAAATGATGCCGGTAAATTTCATCAAGATTTCTAAAGCCTTGGTTATTCAAGGGTTGGCGTTTTGCATAACGGGCCTGATCATTATCTTGTTCCAGTTTGTGGATTCACTGCACCTATATTCTCTATTAAGGAAAACGGGGATGGGGGTAATGGAAGCCAAAGAATGGAAAGGGGTATATGACCGTGGACAGCCTTTGCTTCAGCTAGGGACAGTTGTGGCTAATTCTTTTGCATTGGCGCTTGTACCAGTCATATCTGGATTCGTGCAAAAGAAAAATGAACAAGAATTACTCAATAAGATTAAGTTGACGCTGCGTGTAAGTGCGACGATTGGACTCGCTGCTTCGATTGGACTGGTGGTCATGATGGAGCCGGTCAATCATATGTTGTTCACAGATGCGAAAGGGACAATTACTTTAGCCATCTTCTCCTTATCGATTTTATTCACATCCCTCATCATGGCAAAAGCAGCGGTTATTCAGAGTTTAGGTTATTCAATTGTACCGGTGATCATTACGATTGTTGGGGTTGTTTGCAAGTGGGCTTTGAACCTTGTTCTAGTGCCCCATTACAAAATTGCGGGAGCAGCCACGGCAACAGTACTTGCCTTTATGATCATGACTGTATTATTTTATATGGTATTGAAAGTACATATTAAAAAAACATTGATGGAAAAGAAATACGTGTTCATTATCTTGAAGAGTACGGTCTACATGTGTACGGTGGTTCTTCTGTTCAATGCCTTATTCCAAGTGATGTTTTCAGGTGAGAGCCGGTTGATGGCTACGATCCAAGCACTGATTGGTGTAACGATAGGTGCAGCTGTATTTGTGATGACCGCCATTCGGGCAGGTTTATTCGGTGAAGAAGAACTTTCACTTATTCCTGCAGGATCTAAGTTTAAACGATTTATAATAACGAATAGGAGTAAATGAAATCATGAATGAAATAACGATAATAGGCCTTGGTGCAGGGGATTTAGATCAGCTTCCTCTAGGGATTTATAAAAAGTTAACACAAACCCGGCAATGCTTCGTCAGAACGATGGATCATCCGGTAATCGAAGATTTGAAAAGAGAAGGAATCAATTTCACGGCTTTTGACGAGATATATGAAAAGCATGATCAATTCGAAGCGGTTTATGAAGAAATTGCTGAAACATTATTACAAGAGGCTTTAAGTCGTTCCGTTCTATATGCCGTTCCAGGGCATCCGATGGTTGCGGAAAAGACGGTTCAACTTTTGCTCGAAAAGGGTCCGGCTCTTGGAATGGCGATTAAGCTAGAAGGTGGGCAAAGTTTCCTTGACCCATTGTTTCAAGCTGTTCGAATCGATCCGATTGAAGGGTTTCAGCTTTTGGATGGAACAAATCTTTCACCAGATGACTTGCACATTACCCAGCATATGATAATTGGACAAGTGTATGATGCATTCAGCGCGTCCAATGTGAAATTGACGCTAATGGAAAAGCTTCCGGATGACTATGAGGTATATATCGTTACAGCAGCAGGCAGCAGTCAGGAAAAAGTGACAAAATGCGCACTGTTCGAGCTCGACCGTCAGATGGAGTTAAGTAACTTGACGAGTGTGTATGTCCCGCCTGTGAGAGAAGAAGCGTTACAGTATCGGGAGTTTTCTAAACTGCGGCAGATCATCGCAGACCTTAGAGGGCCTGACGGATGCCCTTGGGATAAAAAACAAACTCATGAAAGCTTGAAGAAATACCTAATAGAAGAAGCATACGAGCTTATTGATTCCATCGATGAGAAGGACGATGAGGGCATGGTTGGTGAACTCGGGGATGTCCTTCTTCAAGTGATGCTTCATTCACAAATCGGTGAAGATGAAGGAATGTTCACGATTGATGATGTGATAGAAGGCATCACTTCAAAAATGATTCGACGCCACCCTCATGTATTTGGAAATGTTGAAGTGAATGGTGAGGAAGAGGTATTAGTGAACTGGCAGAAAATCAAAGAGAAAGAGAAAGGGAGCGAAACAAAGGTTCTGAATTCCATCCTGGATGGTATTGAGAAATCGCTGCCAAACTTACTTCGTGCCGAAGAGTACCAGAAAAGGGCAGCGAAGGTTGGATTTGATTGGGATGAAGTTTCCGAAGCGTGGAAGAAGGTTATAGAAGAAGTGCAGGAGTTAGAAGATGAAATAATGAACCCGAAACGGAATATAGACCGGATTAAATCCGAGTTGGGCGACCTCTTTTTTGCGCTTGTTAACATTTCACGTTATTATGACATACAAGCAGAAGAAGCCGTCTACAAAGCAAACCAGAAATTTCACCAGCGTTTTACATATATAGAAGCTTGCATTCAAAAGGTAAACAAGAAGTTTGAGGATTTTACATTAGAGGAACTGGATTCATATTGGGATGAGGCAAAGGCTAAAGGACTTTAATTAAGGGAGAGAATTGAATGTCGATGAGATTAGATAAATTCCTAAAAGTTTCAAGATTGATTAAGCGCCGCACCCTTGCGAAGGAAGTTGCGGATAAAGGGAGAATAACGATTAACGGACAACAGGCAAAAGCAAGTTCAAATGTTAAAGATGGCGATGAATTAACTGTACGATTCGGCCAAAAGCTTGTTACTGTGCGAGTCGATAAAATTCAGGAAACGACTAAAAAAGAAGCGGCTGCAGATATGTATACAATCGTAAAGGAAGAAAAGCTGGCAGAGGAGTAAGGACAGGCTTGGTTCTAATTCCCTTCATATGGACATACACTTGTACAAAATCAGTGTTACTGTGAGGGATGAAAAAATGAGCCAATATATTGATCCGAATGCTGGTTACACAAAGGGAACGCCCCAAGAACATGATGTAACGATGAAAGGCCGCCGTTTATTGGATATTACCGGTGTCAAACAAGTGGAAAGCTTTGATAATGAAGAGTTTCTACTTGAAACGTCAATGGGATTCTTATCAATCCGGGGTCAAAACTTACAAATGAAGAACTTAGACGTTGATAAAGGGATCGTTTCGATTAAGGGGAAGATTTTCGACCTTGTTTATTTAGATGAGCAATCAGGGGAGAAAGCTAAAGGTTTCTTTGGCAAATTGTTCAAATGAACTTAACGATCCAATTTTATACGTTGCTTGCGATGATAGGCATGGGCAGTGCTTTTGGAGCTGCCCTAGATACGTATAGCCGGTTTCTGAAACGTTCAGAAAGGAAAAGGTGGATTGTATTCATCCACGATTTCCTCTTCTGGATCATTCAAGGTCTCCTTATTTTTTATGTTTTGTTTTTAGTGAATGAGGGAGAGTTCCGCCTCTATTTATTTTTGGCCTTATTATGCGGTTTTTCAGCTTATCAAGCACTTCTCAAAGGATTCTATCAACGTTTGTTGGAGTTTTTGATTATACTGGTGATAAAGTTGACTAGGTTTATAACTGCTTCAGTTCACATGCTGGTATTTCTGCCGATAAAATGGGTGATAGTATCCGCCATAGCCATCATCATCGGGATATGTAAGTTCGTTTTGACATTATTAAAATGGGCGGGGAAAATACTTCTCTTTATTTTAAATATTTTCTGGAAGCCATTAAAATGGATCTTGACCTATATATGGAATTTATTGCCGGTTTTTGTTACAAAAAACGTCGGGAAGTTTTATAATAAAGGAAAAGGGATTTTATTGAAAATAAAGAATTCTATAAGTAGAATGCTAAATAGATGGAGAACTAAAAAGAAATGAGGAGCGATAAAACATGAGTAGCCTTCGTAAAAGGAAAGTGGCCAAAATAGAAAATCCCTACGTCGCTCAAGAAGAGAAAAAAGTACAAACCGTAAAAAAAAAGAAGCGTGGTTTAATGCGCAGATTAACTCTTTATTCAGTTTTCGCCGCTCTCTTTTTGATTTTGGCTGTTACCACCCTCATAACGCAAAATGCTGCACTGGATGAGAAAGTTAAACAGAAGGAAGATCTGCATGTGAAGTTAGCAAAATTGGAAAAGGACGAGACCCTTCTTAAAGAAGAAATCGTAAAACTTAATGATGATGAATATATTGCAAAAATAGCCAGACGGGATTATTTTTTATCGGACAAAGGTGAAATTATTTTTAACCTTCCAAAAGGGAAGGAAGATAGTGACTAATATTGACACTGTTTTTTTACTTTCGTTATAATATAGTGTGAAGAGATTTTTTAACATTTCTAAGGAGGAACATTTTTTTTATGTCAATCGAAGTAGGCAGCAAGTTACAAGGTAAAGTAACAGGCATAACTAATTTTGGTGCATTTGTAGAGCTCCCTCAAGGTTCAACCGGTCTTGTCCACATCAGTGAAGTGGCTGATAATTATGTGAAAGATATCAATGATCATTTAAAAGTGGGCGATACAGTTGAGGTGAAAGTCATCAATGTAGAAAAAGATGGAAAGATTGGCTTGTCCATAAAAAAAGCGATAGACCGTCCAGAAAGTGAGCAAAAACCTGCATACACACCACGTCCGCGCCAAGGAAGAGGGAATGACAACCGTTCCAAAGACTTCCGCTCAAAAGGAAATAGTTTTCAACCAAAGGAAAACTTTGAGCAAAAAATGGCTAAATTCTTAAAAGATAGCGAAGACCGCTTAACGACCCTTAAACGTAGCACCGAAACGAAACGGGGAGGTCGAGGAGGAAGACGCGGATAAACCTGCTGCTGAAAATAATAGAATAGCAACTTTTCCTGTGAAATTTTCATAGTATAGATATAGGCAAGCTTGCTGGCTTGTCTACTTTTAATTCTATAAGATATACCCATAGTCATTAACCTTCAACGACAAGAAGAAGCGCCTCTGTACAAGTGTACAGAGGCGCTTCTTTGGTTTTGGATGACCCGTACGGGATTCGAACCCGTGTTACCGCCGTGAAAGGGCGGTGTCTTAACCGCTTGACCAACGGGCCATGATAAATAGTAAAAGATAGCGGCAGAGGGGATCGAACCCCCGACCTCACGGGTATGAACCGTACGCTCTAGCCAGCTGAGCTACGCCGCCATAATGATAAGTGCTACTGAAGCACAAGTTATATCTTACATTCGTGAGGAAAAAATGTCAACAAAAAAAATAAAGTTTGTCGTTTTCCATTTTTTGAATATGTATTCGTGTTATTTTCCGCAAAAATAACCTAAAAACTTTGCTTTTCCTCAAAAAAAAAAGAACACCCGTTTCTATATATACAAAAACGGTCCAAAAACCTGTATACAAATGATTGTTCAAGAAGAATTTCGTCGAACGTTTTTCTTTTCCGCTTTTAAAATTCTGACAAAAAAATAGACATGCCCTCTTTATAATAAAAATCACTAATATGAATGGGGTGTTGAAATGGAAAAAGTAGAAAGACCAATGATGGAACCTCTTGGGGATGTTCAATTAAAAGAAGCGAAGGCAGAAGCAATCAATTGGATCCAACAACTACAAATGAAAACGGAAGATATATTTATAAAGAAAGGTATCTCTTTAGCCATTATCGGTTTCTTATTAGGACGAGCGTTAATTCTTTCACAGTTGGCACCATTTGGACTTCCGTTTTTCGCAGCTGTTTTTCTCATGAGACGTGACAGGGCTCCACTAGCACTATTCGGATTGATTGCAGGCGGCCTAACCGTACATTATTCCAATAGCTTGGTCATCTTTTCATCGGCGTTCCTGCTTCTGTTGTTTCATAAGATCAAGAAGCCCGCCGTAGAAGGACAATTCAAGACGATGTCGATGTACGTCTTTGCCTCACTATTCCTGGTTAACTTGGCCGAGCAATATCTGGTATTCCGAACGATTCAGCTGTACGACCTTATGATGATTGGAGTAGAGGCAGGACTGGCCATGATATTAACCTTAATCTTCATACAGTCGATCCCGCTTCTCTCGATACGTACAAAGTCCCAATCATTAAAGACGGAGGAAATCGTAAGCATCATTATCTTACTGGCTTCCGTGATGACAGGAACAATTGGCTGGATGATATATGATCTATCACTCGACCATATATTCTCACGATACCTGGTTCTCCTCTTCGGGCTGGCGGGAGGGGCCGCCATAGGCTCCACTGTAGGAGTGGTTACTGGATTGATATTCAGCCTGGCGAGTATAGCAAGTCTTTATCAAATGAGCCTTCTCGCCTTTTCCGGATTGCTCGGGGGGTTGTTGAAGGAGGGAAAAAAGTTAGGGGTCGCTGCAGGCCTCTTAATTGCTACGTTACTGATAGGTTTATATGGTGAGGGTACCAATAATATAATGGTGACCCTTTATGAATCACTTGTAGCTGTGGCGTTATTTATATTAACACCGTCATCGATAATCAACAAAATAGCGAAACATATACCGGGAACTGTTGAGAATTCCGATGAACAGCAGCAGTATGCCCGGAAAGTGAGGGATGTTACCGCTCAAAGGGTGGAACAATTCTCACATGTATTTGAAGCGCTCTCAAACAGCTTTGCCCAAGTGGATGAAAGGGGGAAATTGGAGGAAGATGAGAAAGAGTTCGATTACTTTTTAAGTAAGGTAACTGAAAAGACATGCCAACTCTGTTTTAAAAAGGAACAATGCTGGGCCAAAAACTTTAATACAACCTATGATGGCATGCAGGAAATTATGCTTCAATTAAGTGAAAATGATGGACAACTCCCTCAAAAGACTTCCAAAGAGTGGGGGAAATATTGTAGTCGTGGACCGCAGGTCATTGGGGCAATATCACAGGAGCTCACTTATTTTGAGGCAAACCAAAAGTTAAAAAGGCAGGTGAAAGAAAGCCGGAAACTAGTGGCGGATCAATTGCGCGGCGTTTCTGCAGTGATGGATGATTTCGCCAAAGAAATTCAGAGGGAAAGGAAGAATCATCATTTACATGAGGAGTCCATTATGGAGGCCATACAGGATTTTGGCCTGCATATAGGCCATGTTGAAATATACAGTCTAGAACAAGGAAATGTTGATATAGAGATGAGTGTTCCATACTGCCAGGGAAGAGGGGAATGTGAAAAGCTGATAGCACCTATGCTTTCGGACATTTTAGGGGAAACGATAGTCGTCCATTCAGAAGAGTGTGCAACATATCCAAACGGGCAATGTGAGGTGATATTTAGGTCAGCAAAAAAATTCACGGTCGAAACGGGTGTGGCTCATGCTGCCAAGGGGGGAGGGCTTGTATCAGGAGATAGTTTTACGACCATGGAGATTGGTTGCGGTAAATTTGCAATTGCCATTAGCGATGGAATGGGAAATGGGGAAAGGGCCCATTTTGAAAGTACAGAGACATTGAAGCTGCTTCAAAAATTTTTACAATCGGGAATAGAAGAAAAAATAGCCATTAAATCCGTAAACTCCGTATTATCTCTACGCACTACCGATGAAATATTTTCAACTCTTGATTTGGCAATGATTGATCTTCAGGACGCAAGGGCTAAGTTTTTAAAAATCTGTTCGATACCGAGTTTCATTAAAAGGGGTGATAAGATCATAAAAATAGAATCGAGTAACCTGCCTATGGGGATCATCCAGGATTTCGATGTCGATGTTGTATCAGAAGAGCTGAAGGCAGGGGATATATTAATCATGATGAGTGATGGAGTGTTCGATGGTCCATCCCATGTGGAAAATATCGAGTTCTGGCTTAAACGAAAAATCAAGGAAATGGAGACAGACGATCCTCAGGAAATATCCGATTTAATATTGGAAGAAGTCATCCGAACAAAAGGGATCATAGATGATGATATGACAGTGGTAACATCCAAAATTAAACATAATACACCGAAATGGGCATCCATTCCCGTTTCTCCAAAAAGGAAAAAGGCCCAGTAGGAGGCCGTTTATATATATAAAATAAATAATTTCAAAAGTGAGGTGGGGGTATTGAAAGACGGGTAAAAGGTAAAAAAGATCAACTTGCGGAAAAATCCAATGACTCCACCGATGGTGACTTGATTGCGTATGTCTGTGGCGTATAAATTCCCTCTTTTTAGTCAATTATGGTAACAGATTGAAAGGAAGGGAGAGCAAAACATGAAAGCAGGAACATTAAGGCAGATTTTGCTTATTACCGACGGATGTTCAAATCATGGTGAGGAGCCGTCTGCCATGGCTGAAATAGCAAGGGAGCAAGGCATAACCATCAATGTCATAGGTGTCATGGAAAATGATGTGATAGATGAAAAGGGACTTAAGGAAATCGAAAAGATTGCTGATTCAGGAGGTGGCGTCAGTCAAATTGTCTATGCCCAGCAGCTGTCACAGACCGTCCAAATGGTGACCCAAAAGGCAATGACTCAAACTATACAGGGAGTTATCAATCGTGAACTTCAACAAATATTAGGGGATTCAAGAACGATGGAGGATCTCCCGCCCGAAAAGCGGGGAGAAGTGATGGAGGTGGTCGATGAGCTTGGGGAAACAAGCAAGCTAGAAGTGCTGATCCTTGTTGATACAAGTGCAAGCATGAAACATAAGCTCCCTACCGTAAAAGATTCCTTATTAGACCTTTCCCTTAGTATGAATGCAAGAATGGGTGACAGCCGTTTTTCCGTATTCGTATTTCCTGGGAAAAGAAATGATGTGGAAAAGTTGCTAGATTGGACCCCGAACCTTGAAGCATTGACAGCAACTTTTCCTAAGCTTAGTACAGGGGGACTTACTCCGACAGGTCCAGCCATTCGTGAGGCATTAACATATTTCAATAAAAAACGTTCATTGAGGGGATTGTTATCACATGATGATGAACAATACTTTGAGGAATCAATGTAAACTCCTGGCTGGCAGTCTGGTCACTGGAAAGTGGAATAAAAACCAGTACAAAATAATTAAGGAATTGGGGTGTGGAGCGAACGGGATCGTCTACTTGGTGGAAAGAGAAAATCGTCATTATGCTTTAAAGCTCAGTGATAATGGGACGTCCATTATTTCGGAGATGAATATCCTAAAATCCTTTTCAAAGGTCCAGGGGTCTACCCTTGGGCCTTCCTTTTTGGAAGCGGACGATTTCATCAAAACTGGAAAGCAGCTGCCTTTTTATGTCATGGAGTACATCCATGGACACGATTTTTTGCGTTTCATTGAAAAGAAAGGGTCATCGTGGATTGGTGTCTTAATGCTTCAACTATTAACCAGTTTGTCTGCCTTGCATACAAATGGCTGGGTATTCGGCGATTTAAAACCTGAGAATTTGATCGTGACTTCACCAGCCTACAAAGTGCGTTGCGTGGATGTAGGTGGAACGACTTTAATTGGCCGATCTGTTAAAGAGTTCACCGAGTTCTTTGACAGAGGTTACTGGGGACTAGGATCGAGAAAGGCAGATCCGCAATATGACTTGTTCGCGGTAGGGATGATTATCATCAATTCAGCCTATCCTGGACGTTTTCATAAGAACGGGGAGGGGTATAGACAGCTTAACGACTTGATTAAGCAAAAAAAGGAATTGCTCCCATATAGAAAGATGTTGGAGAAAGCGCTGCAAGGGCAGTACGATACAGCTATTCAAATGCGGGAGGATCTAGTCACTGTGCTAAGTAAGCAAAATCACTCGAAGAAAAAGGGTACGAGTCAGGCAGCAACAAGGCAGCCTACGACAAGACAGCCCACAACAAGACAAGCAAGAAGGTCCCAAAACCATTCTAAAAATAAGAGGGGAGGGTTTTTTGAAACTTTTTTGCTTGTTGCCATAATATCGATGCTCTACGTTCTTTACATATATGAACAGTTGTTATGATATAGTTAATACACGAATTCCATGGAATAATTGAAACCATTTCATGTTTGAATCGTATAACTAATAACTGTCCATAAAGAAGGAAGATTGTATGTTAAAGGAAAAAGTTCTGAACACCATTTATAGAAACGAATTAATTCAGGAAAACTCGAAGTTGCTCATAGGCGTTTCCGGTGGACCGGATTCGTTGGTGCTTCTCCATATCCTGAAGGAATTTCAATCTCGTTTTCATTACGAAATGATCGTTGCAAGTGTTGATCATATGTTTCGCGGCGAAGAATCATATGAGGATTATAAATATGTAGAACAAATTTGTGAACAGTGGGACATCAAGTTTGAAGGAAAAAGGATTGATGTCCCTGCCCGGATGGAACAGACAGGGGAAAGCTCACAAATAACATCAAGAAAGTTACGTTTTGCTTTCTATGAAGAAATGATGGATAAGCATCAAGCCGCCACTCTTGTGCTGGGACATCATGGAGATGACCAAATCGAAACGATGCTCATGAGATTAACAAGAGGGGCGACAGGCAAGGCGAGAGCAGGCATTCCCATAAAGAGACGTTTCCATACCGGCCATCTGATCAGGCCTTTCCTTGACATCACGAAAGGCCAAATTATCGAATATGCGGACCTCCATAATATTGAACCAAGGTTTGATCCGAGCAATGAAAAAGATGACTATGTAAGAAATCGGTTTAGACATGCCGTTCTTCCATTTTTAAAGAAAGAAAATGGAAAGGTTCATGAGCATTTTCAACGATTCAGTGAAGAGCTTTATGAAGATGAGGAGTTTTTTCAGACCCTGGTTTCAAGCAAAATGTCCGAGGTTTGGATCCAACAAGATAAAGATCAAGCGGTTATTCAGATTGATGAGGTTCTTGCGATGCCTAAACCTTTACAAAGAAGAGCGATTCAACTAATATTAAACTATCTTTATTTGGAGAAACCGTCATCGCTTTCGGCATTACATATTGATCAACTTTTAGTTTTGTTTTTAAATCCTCAGCCATCTGCAGAATTGCATCTTCCGGAGGGCCTTATTGCGGAAAAATCATATCATATTTGCACCTTTAGATTTTTTCGGCAAAAAAGCCATGAATATTCCTTGAAATTACAAATTCCCGGTGAGACTATTCTTCCGAATGGATATAAGATTAAAGCGCACTATATAAAAGAAGAAATTCCGGAACTTAGAGGAAATCATTCTTTTATACTTCCTGAATCAGCTGTTCAGTTTCCGCTTACAGTCCGAACCAGGCATGAAGGCGAACGGATGGCAGTAAAGGGATTAGGTGGAACGAAGAAGTTGAAGGAGATTTTTATAAATGAAAAAATCCCGATGCTAGAAAGAAATGCGTGGCCGGTAATCGTCGATCAAGCTGGGACTGCCGTTTGGCTTCCTGGTTTAAAGAAATCGAATGTTGAGCCGGAAATGATTTCTGATGAAACATGTTTAATTTACTTAGAATATAATAAAGCTTAATTCTTCATGGGGGGCAATTAATTACAATGACCATGCAAAACGATATTGAAAAAGTGTTAATAACCGAGGAAGACCTTCAAAAAAAAATCAGGGAATTGGGTGCGCAGATTGAATCTGACTATCAAGGTAAGTTTCCGCTCGCTATCGGAGTGTTAAAAGGTGCCATGCCATTCATGTCTGATTTACTGAAACGTGTGGATACACATCTTGAAATGGACTTTATGGATGTTTCAAGCTATGGTAACTCCACTGTTTCTTCCGGTGAAGTAAAAATCATCAAAGATCTTGATGCATCAGTTGAAGGCCGAGATATTTTAATCATCGAAGATATTATCGACAGCGGATTAACGCTTAGCTATCTTGCGGAACTTTTCCGTTATAGAAAAGCAAAATCAATTAAAATCGTTACCTTATTGGATAAACCAACAGGCAGGAAAGCGGATATAACTCCGGACTATGCTGGATTTATCGTTCCGGATGCATTTGTTGTCGGATATGGTCTGGATTTTGCAGAAAAATATCGTAATCTCCCGTATATTGGCATATTGAAGCCGGAAATTTACTCGAATTAATCGTACCTGTTTGAAAGAAAAGACCAGATAAAAACAGCGGTGTTAAATTATTGTAATTCATTAATTTTGTATGATAGTATTTACTATAGTTTGTTTACCCGTGGGAGGAGGTAAGGGATGAATCGGATCTTCCGTAATACGATATTTTATTTACTGATCTTTTTGGTCATCATTGGGATTGTAAGCATCTTTAATAATAACAATGAACCAACAGAGAAAATGACCCAAGATGAATTCTATAAGCATTTGGAGAGTGGGGACGTTACATCACTTACGATGCAGCCCGAAAGCAGTGTATTTGAAATTACAGGGAAGCTCAAAGGTTATGAGGAAAACAAATACTTTGTGACGTACGTACCATTCAGTGAATATTCGCAAAGTCGAATCAATGATGCCGTAACTAAGTTGGGTAAAGACATCATCACTGTTGAACCTCCAGAAAAGACAAGTGGCTGGGTGACATTTTTCACTTCCATCATTCCATTTGTAATCATTTTTATTCTCTTCTTCTTTTTACTTAACCAAGCTCAAGGTGGCGGTGGTGGCCGCGTCATGAACTTCGGGAAAAGTAAGGCGAAATTGTATAATGATGATAAGAAAAAAGTGCGCTTCAATGATGTAGCCGGAGCGGACGAAGAAAAGCAGGAACTTGTCGAGGTCGTTGAATTCTTAAAAGATCCTCGCAAATATGCCGAGCTCGGAGCCCGTATTCCTAAAGGGGTACTTTTAGTTGGGCCCCCTGGTACAGGTAAAACTTTACTTGCAAGGGCAGTAGCTGGTGAAGCCGGTACTCCTTTCTTCTCAATCAGTGGTTCTGATTTTGTTGAAATGTTTGTAGGTGTCGGTGCATCTCGTGTTCGTGATTTGTTTGAAAATGCTAAGAAAAATGCACCATGTATCATCTTTATCGATGAAATTGATGCAGTCGGACGCCAACGTGGCGCAGGTCTTGGTGGCGGTCACGATGAACGTGAACAAACATTGAACCAACTGCTTGTAGAAATGGATGGTTTCGGTGGGAATGAAGGAATCATTATCATTGCCGCAACTAACCGTGCCGATGTATTGGATCCGGCATTATTGCGTCCAGGACGATTTGACCGTCAGATTACGGTAGGCCGCCCTGATGTAAAAGGCCGTGAAGAAGTACTGAAAGTGCATGCACGTAATAAACCTTTAGCAGAAACTGTCGATTTGAAAGCGATCGCTCAGCGTACACCTGGTTTTTCTGGTGCAGATCTTGAAAACTTACTGAATGAAGCAGCACTTGTAGCTGCTCGTCAAGATAAGAAGAAGATCGATATGTCCGATTTGGATGAAGCTTCAGATCGCGTTATCGCGGGACCTGCTAAGAAAAACCGTGTCATTTCCAAAAAGGAACGGAATATTGTAGCATGGCATGAAGCGGGCCATACCATTATTGGGTTGGTTTTGGATGATGCCGAAGTCGTTCATAAAGTTACGATTGTCCCTCGTGGTCAAGCTGGCGGTTATGCAGTGATGCTGCCTAAAGAAGATCGTTTCTTCATGACGGAGCCTGAACTGAAAGATAAAATCGTAGGACTTTTGGGTGGCCGTGTATCCGAAGAAGTTACATTCGGAGAAGTGAGTACTGGTGCACATAATGACTTCCAACGTGCAACGGGCATAGCTCGCAGCATGGTTATGGAATATGGTATGAGTAAGCTTGGACCTCTTCAATTCGGTAATTCTCAAGGTCAGGTTTTCCTAGGCCGCGATTTCAACAATGATCAAAATTATTCAGATGCAATAGCATATGAAATAGATCTTGAAATTCAACGTATCATCAGGGAAGCTTACGAAAGATGTAAGACGATACTTACTGAAAATCGTGAAAAACTTGATTTGGTTGCTAAAACCTTGCTTGAAGTGGAAACACTTGATGCAGATCAAATCCAAAGTTTATTCCATAACGGTAAATTGCCAGAACGTGATTATGCCGCTCTGAATGGGAATTTAACCACCGATGAGAATGTTAAGGTGAACATCAATACGAAGAAGGAAGAAAAAGAGGCCCTTTTAGATCCATTGGATAAGAGAGGACCTGAGGACCTTGAAATAACGGAGGAAGGATTGAATACTCCTCCAATCAAAGAAGGTACACCTCAAGATCAGCCGCTTTCCTTCCCGAACGAAGATGACAATAAAAAGTCTTAAGCTGACTAATCAAAAGGGTATTTCCGCCTCGGAAATACCCTTTTCTTAACCCATAAATGAATTTGGGTACACAAGAAAAGGAGGCTGGGATTTTTTTACCTTTCGAAAAGTGTGACTAATAGCGTGGGAAATACACAGTGTGGTATGATGTTGGAGAATAAATTACCGGAGTGATGAAGCGATGATTTTTGTATTGGATGTTGGGAATACAAATACTGTATTAGGCGTATACGATGAAGATATTTTAAAATATCATTGGCGAATTGAGACCAGCCGTCATAAGACAGAAGATGAGTATGGAATGGTCATAAAGTCTTTGCTGCAACATGAAGGTCTTTCGTTTGATCAATTTGATGGAATCATAATTTCTTCGGTAGTTCCGCCAATCATGTTTGCGCTTGAACGCATGTGCAAAAAGTACTTTGGCATAAAACCACTTATAGTGGGACCTGGAATAAAAACTGGATTGAATATTAAATATGAAAATCCCCGTGAAGTGGGGGCTGACCGAATCGTTAATGCTGTTGCGGGCATTCAGGAATATGGAAGCCCTCTCATTATCGTGGATTTTGGCACGGCCACGACATATTGCTATATAAATGAGGATAAACAATACATGGGCGGAGCCATTGCCCCTGGTATTAACATTTCTACAGAAGCCCTTTATTCAAAAGCGGCAAAACTTCCAAGAATAGAAATCAGCAGACCCGAAGGAATCATTGGGAAAAATACGGTATCCGCCATGCAGGCTGGTATTTTGTATGGGTACGTTGGACAAGTGGAAGGAATCGTTAATCGTATTAAGGAGCAAAGTAATCTAGAACCAACGGTAATAGCGACAGGCGGATTAGCAACCTTAATTGCTAATGAGTCTACAGTGATTGACGTTGTTGAACCATTTTTGACATTAAAGGGATTGCAGTTGATTTATAAACGCAATCGTGAGCAAGTGAAGAAGTAAAAAGAAGGAATACACAGCATGGAAGGAGCACAATAAATGAAGGATTATTTGATAAAGGCATTAGGCTATGAAGGACAGGTTCGGGCATATGCTGTTTCAACAACGGATACCGTAGGGGAAGCCCAGCGTCGCCATTATACATGGCCTACTGCTTCCGCTGCCCTTGGGCGCGCAATGACGGCTGGCGTAATGATGGGCGGCATGTTGAAAGGTGAAGAAAAGCTGACGATCAAAATCGAGGGCGGAGGTCCGATTGGGTCCATCCTGGTCGATAGCAATGCAAAGGGTGAAGTTCGCGGGTATGTCACTCACCCGCAAACCCATTTTGATTTGAATGAACAAGGAAAGTTGGATGTAAGGAAAGCAGTAGGTACTGATGGATTGATGACTGTTGTGAAAGATATTGGTCTGCGTGACCACTTTTCAGGACAAGTACCGCTTGTTTCTGGAGAATTAGGGGAAGATTTCACGTATTACTTTGCAACTTCCGAACAGGTGCCTTCTTCAGTGGGAGTTGGGGTCCTCGTGAACCCTGATAACTCGATCCTTGCAGCAGGCGGATTCATCATTCAATTGATGCCTGGTACATCAGATGAAACGATTTCGAAAATCGAAAATAGGCTAAGCACGATAGCTCCTGTCTCTAAAATGATTCAAAATGGCCTGACTCCTGAGGAAATCTTAACGGAGATTTTAGGTGAGGGAAATGTGAATATTTTAGAAAAAATGGATGTCGAGTTTTCTTGTCAATGCTCAAGGGAGAGAATTGCCAATGCATTGATCAGCCTTGGACAAGAGGAGATTCGGGATATTATAGAGACAGAGGGACAAGCAGAGGCGCAATGCCATTTTTGTAATGAGACCTACCAATTCTCGAAAGAAGACCTAGAGGAACTAGAAGCGGAAACCAAAAAATAATTGACGGGGGAAAAGGGTTTTGCCTAAACAAAAGCTTCGGGCGATTATTGCCGGCCTTGCCTTCTTGAACCTATTGACTATCATGATCTTTGTCATAAAACCATTAATCATCTCGAAATCCGTTATGGGAGAAGAAACGGCTGCAAAGGTTGGATCTAAGGATATTTCCCGGGAAGCGTGGATTAATGAGCTCGAAAAGAGATATGGGGAAGATGTACTTGAGGATATGGTTGATAAAGAGGTAGTGAAACAGGCAGCAGAAAAATACAAAGTGAAAATTTCAGAAAAAGAGGTTGATCGAGAACTTAAAATGATGAAAACGATGTATGGTACTGCCGGCCAGACTCTTAATAAAAGCGCTGGTCAATTGAGGCAGGAAATTGAGTCGAGCCTCCTGCTTGAGAAGCTCCTCACCAAGGACGTTTCGGTCTCGGATACGGCCATGCAGAAATATTATGATAATAATAAGGATATCTATCGAATCCCTACTACATATCATATCTCCCATATTACTTTGGCTACAAAAAAGCAAGCGGACCAAATCATACGTGAATTGGAGAAGGGTGTCTCCTTTAATGTCTTAGCGATGGAAAAGTCCCTTGATGAATTCACTGCCAACCAGGGAGGCGACATGGGTTATATTTCTCAGGATAACGAGCAAGTATCCAAGGAATATATTACAGCTGCTGAAAAATTACAGGTGAACAAGTGGAGTGATCCAGTGCAAACGGATGATGGCTGGGCGGTTCTCTATCTGCATGAGAAGATAGAGGGCGAGCAGTATAAGTATGAAGAAGTTAAAGATAAGATTCACCGCCAAATAGCTCTTGAACAGATTCAGGCACCGGTATCCGGGAAGATTTTCTGGGACGAATTCGATGTAGAATGGTTTTACGGAATGAAAGAACAAAAATAGGTCATTGGATGTGTGAGAATATTTAGAATATAATAGATAATCATTGACAATGAACTATTAAAACTGGTAACTTTAATTTATAAAACCAATAAACATACTCGGCATTGAAATGATAAGGAGTGGAGAAAATGGCACGTATAGCTAATTCTGTAATTGATTTAATTGGACAAACACCTATCGTGAAGTTAAACAAGCTTCAAAATGAAAACAGCGCAGATATTTATTTGAAACTTGAGTACTTTAACCCGGGGAGCAGTGTAAAAGACCGTATCGCCCTTGCGATGATCGAAGCAGCAGAGAAAAACGGCAACCTTAAGCCGGGAGATACGATCATCGAACCTACAAGCGGAAACACTGGAATAGGACTTGCCATGGTAGCTGCAGCAAAAGGCTACAAATCAATCCTTGTTATGCCTGAGACAATGAGCTTGGAACGCCGTAACTTGCTTCGTGCTTATGGGGCAGATTTAGTTCTTACACCTGGACCTGAAGGAATGAAAGGTGCAATCGCCAAGGCTACAGAGTTGTCTAAAGAAAAAGGCTACTTTATTCCTCAACAATTCGAGAATGAAGCCAACCCTGAAGTTCATCGTAACACGACAGGTCCTGAAATCGTTGAAGCCTTTGGTGAAGAAGGTCTGGATGCATTCGTTGCCGGAAT
The DNA here is from genome assembly GCF_042727425.1 of Peribacillus sp. NPDC060253. NCBI lineage: Bacteria > Bacillati > Bacillota > Bacilli > Caryophanales > Bacillaceae > Peribacillus > Peribacillus sp. NPDC060253. The sequence continues at coordinate 5,750 of NZ_JBHXAS010000027.1, read as the reverse complement.
CGGTACTGGAGGAACGATTACAGGTGCTGGTGAAGTTTTACGTGAAAAATATCCTGACATTAAAATTTACGCTGTTGAGCCTGCGGATTCTCCTGTATTATCCGGTGGAACCCCTGGGCCGCATAAAATTCAAGGAATCGGTGCAGGCTTCATCCCAAGTATTTTAAATACAGATCTCTATGACGAAATCATTCAGGTCAATACAGAGGAATCGTTCGATTACGCTCGCCGAGCAGCTAAAGAGGAAGGAATCCTCGGTGGTATTTCTTCTGGAGGCGCAATTGCTGCGGCTATTAAAGTAGCTGAAAAACTGGGAAAAGGCAAAAAAGTCCTTGCTATCATACCAAGTAATGGTGAGCGATACTTAAGTACGCCATTATATAACTTTGAGTAAGACCATGCTTTAAACGAGAAGCAAAGTCCCTAGGGGCTTTGTTTTTCTTTATGTAGAAAAGTTTTAAAGAGTGTTCCCATTCTTGATGTAGCTTGCACTTAACCTATGTAAATGGGTAAACTCGTATATATAGATTTCATTAGGAGAAGGAGAACGATGGATGTCATTAGCTGAAGCGTCAAAAATAACATGCGGTTCATTTGAATTGGATTACAGCAAGAAAACATTGATTATGGGGATTTTGAATGTTACGCCGGACTCTTTTTCAGATGGAGGGAAATATAATAGGGTAGATGCTGCTTTGAAGCACGCTGAACGGATGGTCAACGACGGAGCGGATATTTTGGATATAGGCGGAGAGTCCACCCGTCCAAATTATGAGAGGATATCGGATGAGGAGGAAATCGAAAGAGTTGCCCCGATAATCGAAGCGATTTCCCGTAATATTGAGGTGCCTATATCTATCGATACGTATAAATCAAGAGTAGCAGAAGAGGCGGTAAAAGCAGGAGCCCATATATTAAATGATATTTGGGGCGGGAAAGCAGATTCCTTGATGGCTAAGGTTGCAGCGGAATATGGGGTGCCGATTATTCTGATGCATAACAGGGATAATATGGAGTACGGACATTTCGTTCGGGATGTCTTTCAAGATTTATACGAAAGCATTTTGTTGGTAAAGGATGCAGGAGTCAAGGAGGAAAACATCATCCTCGATCCAGGCATTGGGTTTGCGAAGGACCTAAAGTTAAATTTGGAAATGATGAGGAATCTTGATAAGCTGGTATCATTAGGCTATCCCGTGTTACTTGCTACATCAAGAAAGTCCATGATTGGACATGTCCTTGATTTGCCGCCTAATGAGCGGATGGAAGGCACTGCCGCTACAATCTGCCATGGAATTCAGCAAGGCTGTCAAATGGTTCGTGTGCATGATGTAAAGGAAATGTCACGGACTGCAAAGATGATGGATGCTCTTTTAGGAAAAGGTGAATGAAATGGATAAGATATTTGTGAATAAAATGGAGTTTTACGGTTATCATGGGGTTTTTCCGGAAGAAACGAAGCTTGGGCAACGGTTTAAAGTGGACCTGATCGTTGAGACTGACTTAGCCAAGGCAGGGAAGAGTGACAAGCTCGAGGACTCCATTAATTATGGCGAGTTATATGAAGTGTGTAAAAGCGTTGTTGAGGGTGAACCTTATAAGTTAGTGGAGGCGGTCGCTGAAAAGATTGCCTCGGAATTACTTAATAAGTATTCTTCAATCGAGAAATGCACCGTGAAGGTTTATAAACCAGATCCACCTATAGCAGGGCACTATGACTCGGTTGCTATAGAGATTGTAAGGGGACGCTGATTGTGGTGAATATTGCTTACCTTTCAATTGGATCGAACTTGGGGAATCGCCTTGATACATTTCAGGAAGCTTTCCAATTATTAGCTGAAAACCCGTCCATCAAGTTGGTTGCCTGCTCGTCTTTATATGAAACAGAACCGATTGGATACACAGACCAGGACTGCTTTTTGAATGCTGTTCTTAAAGTGGAAACGGATTTAGAACCAGAAGAGTTACTTCACGCTTGTATGCAAATTGAACAAGAATTTGGGAGAAAAAGGGAAATTAGGTGGGGTCCCCGTACTTTAGACCTTGACATTTTGTTATATAATCATGAAAATATTGAGACAGAGATTCTTTCAGTCCCGCACCCTCGTATGCACGAGAGGGCTTTTGTTATCGTGCCTTTAATGGAAGTGGACCCTGATATTATACTTCCGCAAATGCATACACCTTTGAGCGACCTGTTTGAACAGATTTCGGATAAAGAAGGAGTTCGATTATGGAAGGCGAAAAATGGGGAAGGCGTATTCGCGCTTTTCGAAAGTTAAAGGGTTATACCCAGGAAGGTTTTGCGAAAGAAATAGGTGTATCCGTTTCTTTGCTGGGAGAAGTTGAACGAGGTAATCGCAACCCCTCGGAAGCATTTTTACTGGAGGTGGCGGAAATACTCCATGTTTCCATTGAGGAGCTTCAACCACCTGAGGATAAATGAAAGAATGTTATAGGAGGTCCAACGTGTTAAAAATAGGCGATATAGAAATGAAGAATCCGGTTGTGCTAGCACCGATGGCAGGAGTCTGTAACTCGGCATTTCGCTTGACCGTCAAGGAATTTGGTGCTGGTCTAGTTTGTGCGGAGATGGTCAGTGATAAGGGAATCGTTCTTCAAAATGCTAGAACGATGAATATGCTTTATATAGATGAAAGAGAAAAGCCGTTAAGCTTACAAATCTTTGGCGGTGAAAAAAAAACTTTGGTGGAAGCTGCACAATTCGTAGATAAAAATACAACTGCTGATATCATTGATATCAACATGGGTTGCCCTGTCCCTAAGATCACTAAATGTGACGCAGGGGCGAAGTGGCTTCTCGATCCGAATAAGATTTATGAAATGGTTTCAGCAGTGGTCGATGCCGTTGAAAAGCCGGTGACTGTGAAAATGCGCATTGGCTGGGATGAAGAGCATGTCTTTGCCATTCAAAATGCCCAGGCTGTTGAACGCGCAGGTGGAAAAGCTGTTTCCATGCATGGCAGAACTCGAGTGCAAATGTATGAAGGAAAGGCTAACTGGGACATCATTCGTGAAGTGAAGAAATCGATCAATATTCCTCTTATCGGGAACGGTGATGTGGAAACTCCACAGGATGCCGAAAGAATGTTGAAAGAAACAGGTGTTGACGGAGTCATGATCGGCCGTGCTGCTCTAGGTAACCCATGGATGATGTACCGGACTGTTAAATATTTAGAAACCGGACAACTGATGGATGAACCTTCTGTTCGTGAAAAGATGGATGTTTGTGTTCTTCACATGGATCGTCTAATTGCATTGAAGAATGAAAATGTCGCCGTTCGTGAAATGCGTAAGCATGCTTCTTGGTATTTAAAAGGTGTTAAAGGGAATGCTAAGGGTCGTAAGGGGATTAATGATTGTGAAACAAGGGAAGATGTTGTAAGTCTTCTTTATGGACTTGTTGATGATATTGAAGCGAAGCAACAGAATATCCAAATGGTCTGATGTTTGACATTACCTTCCTGTTTTCCTATAATACGCTTATCTTGAACTGCCAGTAATCCTGGCAGTTTTTATATGTACATAAACAAGATTTTAAGATAAAAAGCTGTTGAATTCCTGTACTTTATGTAAGAATAAATAAGTATGTAAAAGAAATATTGATTAATTATATAAGGCTTTTATTAATAAAGATGGAGATGATTTTCGTGAGTCATGAAGAATTGAATGACCAACTGCAGGTAAGACGCGATAAAATGCAGACCATGATTGATAATGGACAAGACCCTTTTGGGAGCAGATTCGAGCGCACCCATACAACTCTGGAGATAGTCAGTGCCTATGGGGAATTAGAAAAGGAAGACCTTGAGGAAAAAGAAATTGAGGTTACGATTGCTGGCCGTGTCATGACCAAGCGCGGTAAAGGGAAAGCGGGATTTGCCCATATTCAGGATATAAGCGGTCAAATCCAAATCTACGTTCGTTTAGATAAAATAGGTGAAGATTCATACCGAATTTTCAACCAAACGGATCTTGGGGATATCGTAGGGATCACTGGTGTTATTTTCAAAACAAAAGTTGGGGAACTATCCATTAAAGCGAAGGACTATGTGTTCCTTGCAAAAGCCCTTCGTCCGCTGCCTGATAAATTTCATGGTTTAAAGGATGTTGAAGAGCGATATCGGAAACGTTATGTGGATTTAATTACAAATGAGGAAAGTAAAAACACGTTGATCATGCGCAGTCGTATTGTTCAAGCTATGAGACGATATTTGGATGATCAAGGATACCTGGAAGTGGAGACGCCACTATTGCACTCTGTTGCTGGTGGAGCTGCTGCACGCCCTTTCCTTACTCACCATAATGCCCTGGATATGCCTTTGAATTTAAGGATTGCGATCGAGCTTCATCTAAAACGCTTAATCGTTGGCGGATTAGAGAAAGTTTATGAGATTGGCCGGGTTTTCAGGAATGAAGGAGTATCTACAAGACACAATCCGGAATTCACATTGATTGAATTATACGAGGCTTATGCAGATTATAAGGATATCATGAGTTTAACGGAAAACCTGATTGCTCATATAGCTCAAGAGGTCCTGGGGACGACTACGATCCAGTATGGGGAATACGAGATAGAGCTAAAACCGGAATGGAAAAGACTTCACATGGTTGACGCCGTTAAAGAATACACAGGTGTGGACTTCTGGGCTCAAATGAGTAAAGAAGAAGCTCAGCAGCTTGCTAAAGAAAACGGGATTGAAATTAAGGAATCCATGGAGTTTGGTCATATAGTGAATGAATTCTTTGAACAGAAGGTAGAAGACAAATTAATTCAGCCTACATTCATCTATGGACATCCAGTGGAAATTTCTCCGTTAGCTAAGAAGAATCCTGAAGATTCCCGTTTCACAGATCGTTTTGAGTTATTCATAGTGGGTAGGGAGCATGCGAATGCCTTCACGGAACTTAATGACCCTATTGATCAACGTCAACGGTTTGAAGCTCAATTAAAAGAACGGGAGCAAGGTAACGATGAAGCTCATGAAATGGATGAGGATTTCTTGGAAGCTTTAGAATATGGAATGCCGCCAACAGGCGGATTGGGAATTGGTGTTGACCGTCTGGTTATGCTATTGACCAATTCTCCTTCTATACGTGATGTTCTGTTATTCCCGTTAATGAGACATCGTTAATAATGCAAGATGAGTAATGATTGCAGGACCGAATTTGAACGACTGGGATTCTTTGGGCGTAGCTCATGATCTCGGGAAGTTCAATTCGGTTTTTGTTTTTTAATTATAATTTCATGCCTTTTAATCGATTGGATTCTAAGGTTTGAAAGAAAATTAATATTATCTCAAAAAACTTAATAAAAGGTATTGCGCAGTTAACGTAATGGTGTTATATTTATATCTGTCCTTACGAACGAGTTGCAAACAAATTACAAACTTAAAAAAAGTTTTAAAAAGTTGTTGACTTCGAGTAATGAAAAATGTTATTATAAATAAGCTGTTTCGAAAGACATTGCTCTTTGAAAACTGAACAAAACAAAGCGCCAACGTTAAATTTTAAGTGAGCACACACTATCAAAAAAGCAAAATGAGCAAGTCAAACATTTCTTCGGAGAGTTTGATCCTGGCTCAGGACGAACGCTGGCGGCGTGCCTAATACATGCAAGTCGAGCGAATCGATGGGAGCTTGCTCCCTGAGATTAGCGGCGGACGGGTGAGTAACACGTGGGCAACCTGCCTATAAGACTGGGATAACTTCGGGAAACCGGAGCTAAT
>NZ_JBHXAS010000026.1:0-50315 GCF_042727425.1 Peribacillus sp. NPDC060253 | reverse complement strand
ATAAATAAGTATTGATTTTTTTCTGATAAGCTTTATCATTGTATACATAAATAATAATGAAAAGGTGGTTCAATAATGACAAATAAGAAAAACCTTACAACAAGCTGGGGTGCTCCAGTTGGAGATAATCAAAACTCAATCACTGCCGGCCAACGCGGTCCCGTCCTCATTCAAGATGTACACTTATTGGAAAAACTGGCCCACTTCAACCGTGAACGTGTGCCTGAACGTGTAGTTCATGCGAAAGGCGCCGGTGCATTCGGTACTTTCGAAGTAACGAACGACCTTTCTAAGTATACGAAGGCTAAACTTTTCAATGGTGTTGGCAAGAAAACAGATCTTTTTATCCGTTTTTCTACAGTAGCGGGTGAATTGGGTTCTGCTGACACAGTACGTGATCCACGTGGATTTGCCGTTAAGTTCTACACGGAAGAAGGAAACTACGATATCGTCGGTAATAATACGCCTGTATTCTTTATTCGTGATGCAATAAAATTCCCCGACTTCATTCATACACAAAAGAGAGATCCGCGAACACATTTGAAAAACCCGACAGCAGTTTGGGATTTCTGGTCACATTCACCAGAATCTTTGCACCAAGTAACAATTTTGATGTCTGACCGGGGTATTCCGGCTACACTTCGTCATACACATGGCTTCGGAAGCCACACATTTAAATGGGTAAATGATGAAGGGAAGGGCGTATGGGTGAAATACCACTTCAAAACTGAACAAGGCATCAAAAACCTTGATGTGAATCTAGCAGCAAAACTAGCAGGTGAAAACCCTGATTACCATACGGAAGATCTATTCAATGCCATAGAAAAAGGGGACTTCCCTGCATGGAAATTATTTGTTCAGATCATGCCTTTGGAGGATGCGGATACGTACCGTTTTGATCCATTTGATGTAACGAAAGTATGGTCTCAAAAAGACTATCCGCTAATCGAACTTGGCCGCATGGAATTGAACAGGAATCCTGAAAACTATTTTGCTGAAGTAGAGCAAGCGACATTCTCACCGGGAACATTCGTACCAGGAATTGAAGCTTCTCCAGACAAGATGCTTCAAGGTCGTCTATTTGCATACGGTGATGCACACCGTTACCGTGTTGGTTCGAATCACAACCAGCTTCCGGTTAACCGTCCGAAAGTGGAAGCGAATAATTACCAGCGTGATGGCTTCATGCGTGCAGATGACAATGGCAAGGGTTCTGTTTATTATGAGCCGAATAGTTTTGGCGGTCCTGCAGAATCTGCGGAAAATAAAGTCACTCCTTTCGAGCTCACTGGGCAAGTGGCACAGGTTGGCCATAATAGTGATGATCACTACACGCAAGCAGGTGATTTATACCGTCTATTGAGTGCAGAAGAGAAAACTCGCCTTGTGGATACGATTGTGGGCGCAATGAAACCTGTGGAATTAGAAGAAATCAAGCTTCGTCAAATCGGTCATTTTTACAAAGCCGATCCAGAATACGGAACACGCATTGCTGAAGGTTTGGGCTTGGCTGTACCGCAAGAAGCGTAAAATATCGAACTATCAATCTATTAATAAGCAAACAGGCATCCATTCATGAATGGATGCCTGTTTTGTTTTATGCCGTGATGTTCTGTCCATTCAGACCAATCGGTGTTTAAAGTATAGGTCATCTTTTTAAACACCGATTGTGGAAGATATTTTGAAATTGTCTTTGAACTGCGTTAAAAGTTATCTGACATATGCTTGAAGAATCTGCGTTGGCTGAAAGAAGGGGATGGATAGGAAATTTTAAAGATATCAGGAATGATACATTCTGGATGGTGATCCCAATTTGGTTCGGCTTGAGGAGTGAGCAACATTAATCGTGAAGTCCCTTCCAATGAAGAAAGGTCTTTGTGCTTTAGCAATAATTAAATAGTATCAGCATACATTCTATTAAGAGGAGGTGCAGTATGGACGTTTTTGTGCGCCAGAATGATTCCTTATGGTATTATAGCCAATTATTCAAGGTGAATTACCAACTTATCATTGATTCCAATAGTGGGAGTGATCCACTTGCCCTCAAGATAGGCCAGCAAATTAAAATTCCTGGATTTACGACGACCGGCTATAAGATTAAGCAAGGGGATTCTTTATGGGCAATTGCAAAATCACGTAATCTTTCTTTGGATGCCTTATTCTTGGTTAATCCTAATCTCAATCCCAGTGCCTTGCAAGTTGGTCAGACGATTTCTGTGCCATTAAGAATTACGTGGAGGCTCATTCAAGGAAACCAAAAATATGACTATGAGACGATGGTGACTGATGTAAGACGCTTGAAAAGTATCTATCCTTTTATTAAAACATCCCCGATTGGAGAAACAGTGCTAGGAAGGGATATCCCAGAAGTGCTGATTGGGAACGGTGACAAGCGAGTACACTATAACGGTTCATTTCATGCGAATGAGTGGATTACTACCCCTGTGATTATGACCTTTTTAAACGATTACTTGCTGTCAATCACGAATCAAACTGCCATACGAGGTCTATCCCTTTTTCCTTTATACCAACAGGCGATGCTTTCGATCGTCCCAATGGTGAATCCCGACGGAGTGGAGTTGGTTCAAAAAGGCCCGCCTGCCGATGAGTCTTTGAAAAGACAGCTCGTGGAATGGAATAATGGCAGCGAAGACTTCTCTGGCTGGAAAGCCAATATTAACGGGGTGGATCTGAATGATCAATTTCCCGCCAAATGGGAGCTGGAACAAGAACGCAATAATGTAACGGAGCCTGGTCCGGCAAATTATTCTGGGGAAGGACCACTTACGCAGCCTGAAGCCATTGGAATGGCAGAGCTGACTAGAAAACGTGATTTTGACAAGGTCCTTGCTTTCCATACTCAAGGGGAGGTCATTTATTGGGGGTTTGAAGGTTTGGAACCGCCAGAGTCCGAAACGATAGTCAATGAGTTTGCGAGGGTCAGTGGATATGAACCTGTCAAATCCGCCAATAGTTACGCAGGGTATAAGGATTGGTACATTCAGGATTGGCGCAGACCTGGATTTACTGTGGAGCTGGGCAAAGGAACCAACCCACTCCCTTTATCACAGTTCGATGAGATTTATCAGAAGACGCTTGGGATTTTCTTAGCAGGTATGTATATGTGAAATTTGACCAAATGAAAAAGCTCAACTCCGTGTACATGGGGGAAGAGCTTTTTAGTCTTATAAACTATTACACTAGAAACGATGAGGGCTGCTGCAAAAAATAAGTAAAGTTATGCTTTACTTATCGATTGCATGGTATCTCGCCTTTAAGCCTGAAAAGTAACGGTCCTTATCCAAGATTGGTCCTTATATTGCAGCCCTATCAACCAAAAGGTCTTCTAATAGTTTTACGGTAAAGAAGTTTGACTCCTTTAGCGCTAGTATTGGCCCCACCTACGCCAGATACTTTGACGGCCACGCATGCCATCCAACCTAATTTCATTATAATAGAAAGCGCTTACATTTACAAAATTAATCGTAATGCAAATTTCGACATTCTCATCTGTGTCCCCTTATCAGTAGGGGGAATGGTCATTTTACTGATAAGGGGTCCCTTATAGAATCCGGTTAATGCGCAATGAATTCCTGCAACTTCTGAGTTAAGCCACCACTGCCAAATTTAATGAGCGTTGTCTTTCCGCTTTCTGGTTCGGGTTTAGAAGCGAATTCCAAAAAGGCTAAAAGGTTAATCCGGCGGTAAAGGATATGGACAATGCCATACTCATAGAACCAATGATCGATCGTATTGTAAACCCCTCTATTCAGTCCATATTGCTGCTGGCACCAATGGAAAAATATTCGGTCAGGCAGATTAAGGTGCTCCATATATTCTAGGCGTCCATTTTGCCTCTCCTTCATAGGGGAAATGGACCTCAGCGCTTCCTTTTGCATAGTATATTCCTCCCTCCTTGATAAAAACGAAAAGACTCCCTATTCATGTTGAATAGAGAGCCTCCAGTGAACTAGTCAGCTTATATATTTTCCTGATATGAAAAAAGTATAAAGTGTATTATTCGTATTTGTCAAGTTGGTTTTTAAAATACTGAAATAAATATGTTTATTTAATATTTATTGGGTAATTTAATTGTAAATGCGAATGAAATTTAATGTTTATTCAATTATAGTTCGTATATAATAGTTTTTAAGGATATGGAGGAGGAGAGACTGAATGTATAAATCCAAAAAGATTTTATTATTGGGCTCGGGTGAATTGGGGAAAGAGGTCATACTTGAAGCACAGCGTCTTGGTGTAGAGACAGTTGCCGTAGACCGCTATGAACAAGCCCCTGCCATGCAAGTTGCTCATCGAAGCTATGTCATCGATATGCTGGATGCAGTACAACTAAGGGGAATTATAGAAAAAGAACAACCTGATTTGATTGTACCGGAAATCGAAGCCATTGCTACATCTGAATTAGTTAAATTGGAAGAGGAAGGTTTTCATGTCATTCCGATGGCAAGAGCGGCTAAATTAACAATGGATCGTGAAGGAATCAGGAGGATGGCTTCTGAAACGCTGGAGATTCCAACTGCTGCCTACAAATTCGCTGATACATATGAAGAATTTGTCCAAGCTGCCAAAGAAGTTGGGTTTCCCAATGTCGTAAAACCGCTGATGAGTTCTTCAGGGAAAGGGCAAAGTGTTTGCCGAACGGAAGAAGATCTGGAAGAATGCTGGGGAATCGCCATGGAAGGCGGCCGTGTTCAAAATGGACGAGTGATCATTGAAGAATATATCCATTTTGATTCAGAAATCACCTTGCTTACAGTTCGTGCCGTAAACGGAACGATGTTTTGTGCTCCCATCGGTCACATTCAACAGGGCGGGGATTATATTGAATCCTGGCAGCCGCATAATATGACGAAAGCACAAATAATAGAAGCGAAAAGGATTGCCCATGCCATTACAGATGAACTTGGAGGGTATGGATTATTTGGGGTCGAGCTTTTCCTTTCAGGGGATAAAGTCTATTTCAGTGAAGTATCCCCACGTCCGCATGATACGGGGCTAGTAACATTAGTGACTCAGAACTTGTCGGAGTTTGCCTTGCATGTTCGAGCGATTCTAGGATTTCCTATCCCTGAAATCAAGTTGATCACACCAGGGGCGAGCCGTCCATTGAAAGCACCAGTTGAGTTATCCGAATATTCTATAGTCGGTGTTGAAAAAGCTTTGGCTTTACCGAATACACAAGTGCGTCTCTTCGGAAAACCAGTCACCAAGGTAGGGAGAAGGGTCGCTGTCGCCCTATCATCTGCTGATTCAATCGAAGTAGCGAGAGTGAATGCAGCCCGTGCTTTGGAATGTTTAGGCGTAGAGAAATAACAGCGAAAAGCGCTCTGTGATTGGAGCGCTTTTTTTATAGCTAAAATGTCCTTCACCGCGGTTAATCCAATAACCAAACCTTCTTCGACTTACGTTTTGTCCAGTTACGGTAAGGATCAGAATAACACTAATCGCCTAGCTCTTTAAGGGACTCCCACCTTTTTAAGCCTTTTCATCTGGAAAATTCATCAGATGTAGCGGAACCGGCATCGCCGCCTTCATACTTCCTTCATTCATCACCATAGGAAATCGTTTCGTGCGTTCCTTATTGGCCGTATCATTAATAAAATCCACTAGAACATCCTTCATGCTAGAGTTGATGGATGATAGTTCCACTCCTCTCATCCAGTAAAATGGCCCCCATTAGTGATGGTTTCCATCTTTCCCCTGGAACTATATGGAATCCTTAACCGTTTAAGGAATGGACAAAAGCATATAAGGTATACAATCACGTGTCAAGTTGCCTTTACCTTGTCTTAACAATAATCCACTGCATTTTTACAATGCCTTGATATAGTGTTCATCTTCTTCACTTATAGTTTAATTAAATATTCAAACATTAAAGGGAGGTCATTTATATGAATTATGCATGGAGTAAAAAGGTTTTGCCGATTACCCTCGTTTCGGCCTTAGCATTTGGAAGTTTAACATGGTCCGCTGAGGATCGTGTTTCGGCAAAGGAAAAGCCTAAAAATGATCCGGAAATCAGGAACGTCATTTTCATGATAGGTGACGGTATGGGGGTGTCATATACCTCCGCTTACCGTTATTTAAAAGATAACCCAGGTACTATGGTGGCAGAAAGGACGGAGTTTGATAAATACTTGGTTGGCCAGCAGATGACCTACCCTGAAGACTCTGCACAAAATATAACGGATTCAGCTTCAGCAGCAACAGCAATGTCTTCCGGCGTGAAGACTTATAATGCTGCGATTGCAGTGGATAATGATAAATCTGAAGTCAAAACCGTATTGGAAGCAGCAAAGGGTAAAGGAAAAGCGACTGGATTGGTTGCCACTTCTGAAATTACTCATGCAACACCGGCATCTTTTGGTGCTCATGATGAAAATCGAAAAAACATGAATTCAATTGCAGACGATTATTATAATGAATTAATCAAGGGTGAACATAAAATCGACGTCCTGTTGGGCGGCGGAAAATCCAATTTTGTCAGGCCGGACATCAATTTGGCGAAAGCCTTCAAAAAAGACGGTTACAGTTATGTGACTGATAAAAAGCAAATGCTCAAGGACAAAAATGAACAGGTCCTAGGTTTATTCGCTTCAGAAGGACTCCCGAAAATGATTGACCGCCCAAATGAAACGCCTTCTTTGGAAGACATGACAAGCTCGGCGATCAAGCGATTGAATAAAAATAAAGATGGATTCTTCTTGATGGTCGAAGGAAGCCAGGTCGATTGGGCAGGACATGATAATGATATCGTAGGTGCAATGAGTGAAATGGAAGACTTTGAAAAAGCATATAAAGCGGCAATAGAATTCGCGAAGAAAGACAAACATACATTGGTGGTGGCTACTGCCGATCACTCTACAGGAGGATTCTCGATCGGAGCTAAAGGAATATATAACTGGTACGGTGAACCGATCAAGGCAGCCAAACGCACCCCAGACTTCATGGCGGATGCCATCGTAAAAGGGGCGGATGTTGAAAAGACATTAAAGCAATATATCAATCAAAATAAAGTGAAGCTGACTAACGAAGAAATCAAAACAGTAACAGAAGCTGCCAAAACAAAAAATGTGACGAACGTCGATAATGCCATAGAAGCCATATTCGATAATCGGACTAATACTGCGTGGACTACAGGAGGACACACGGGTGAAGATGTACCGGTCTACGCGTACGGACCATATAAAGAACGTTTTGCCGGGCAGGTCGATAACACGGATCATGCCAAAATCATCTTCGATCTATTAAAGAAGTAATAACACTTCAGGGAGGGATTCAATGAACAGACTGATGATAGGTGCCCTGTTATTAACGGCATTTGGTGCTCTTAATACCCAACCAGCTTACGAAGAAGAAACGACAGCTAAAGAAAAAACAGAGGAAATTGAACGACCATTGATAAAAAAGGATGTCTATGTTCCGAATCCACAGCTTCCTGATGATATTAAACTGAACCAAATCGGCCAAAGCGCCTCCGATGAAAAAGGCGATTTAACATTGAAATCCTATAAAAAAGTGAATGAAATGTTGAATGTTGGTCCAATCGAGATTAAGGTCAAAGAAATGAAAGTGATGCATGTTACCCCTGATTACAGCATGATTGATTTCTTTCATGGCTATACGCATGATGAAGATTTCGATATCGTAAAAGTGAACGTAGATATCAAGAACAATTCGGATAAAAAAATCAAGTTTTCCCCAGTTGCTTTCCTTGAAACAGACGGCGGAGAACATCTGACATGGGAAGATGACATCTACTTAGAAGAACTTACTGGTGAAATAGAAGGAAATGGTTCAAAAAGTGGAAACATTGGTTTCATTCTAAGTGAGGGAAACATAAAGGGCATATCCCTCATGACAAGTGATGCGGTGGATGAAGAAGAGGAAGTTCTTGCAAAAGGCAAGTCAGTTGAATTCTCTTTTTAAAGGATATAGTGTATGAATGCCTTCGGAAAATCAAATACTATAACAAGTGATAGGGTTTCTTATCACTGAACGGAATATCCAAATCCTAATGATGAGGTGACACAGAATGAGCTATAAAGATCAATTAGATCCACATTCTCAAAAGTTTCACCATAATTGGACAAGACCTAAGCGTTCAAATTCTCAAGTTAATGGCCATACGCAAGAATCGCAAACAAACATTATACTAAGAAGCAATGCAAAGGCTCACAAGTGGTAACGGATATTTCTGATAAAGAAGGAGGCTCTTCGCGAGTCTTCTTCTTTATATTTAATGGCTAAACAAACATAGGAATTGGAATGGAACCCTAATTAAGGCATGCATGGCTTTTCGTTCATAATTATGATACCATTTACCTTTAAGAATAAAGCAACTTTGGGCTTTGTGCCTGACGAAAATTATTCATCACCGGAGTTTAGATAATCCGATTGAGAGTTTCACCTTATACAAATAGAGGACGTGAATTGTAATGATAAATATTGAAATCCCTGCAGCGGATATAAGCATTAAACAAAGAAAACAAGTGATAGAAGGAGACGAAGCTGTCATTCCGGAAATCTACGGGTTTATCGATTTTCATTTGATTCCCCGCGATAAAGGCGGCATCATCTTGTTTTACAATGAAAAAGATGAGCTGATTTTTGTAGGGAAAGCTCGTAAATTAAGACCAAGGGTCAAGAAGCATTTCGAGGATAATGTTTCTCCGATTAAAGAGCATCGTAATGAAGTCAAGAAAATTGACATTCTTATAGTCGAAGATGCTATGGAACGTGAAATCTATGAAACGTACATGATCAATACACTTCATGCTAAATACAACGTCGACAAAGTGTTTTATAAATAATAAAAAAAGCTGGCTGCTCATGCAATCAGCTTTTTTTGTGTTACATCCAATGCTCAAAAAATGTCCGTATATTTACAGTTACTTGATGTGAGGTTAACATTGTTGGTTTATATTTGAAGTATTCCACCATTACGCTTTCAGGAGGTTACTATTGAAGAAAATACTTTGTAAAAAGGTGTTGGTTATCTCGGTAGGGACAGTGATTGCCTTTGGGAATTTAACATGGTCCGTGTCACAAGCTTCTAAACAGGCGAAACAGCGAGAGATTAAATCTTTTGAACAAGAAACGGTAAAATCTTCAAGGTGGGATATGGGAGAATGAGCAAATAGTCCAATGAAATAGGCTGCTCGATGATGCAGCTTAGTGTTATATGAGGGTACAATACATGAATAAAAGCACTGGAGGTTCTTTACACATGCTGTTATGTGTGAATGGGCTTCCATTTATTTTTGTTATTAATTATGAACAATGTTGTACCTATATGATTAATAACTCCAATGGGCTAAAACTTTAAAAAGGAGTAATGAAATCCTATAAATATTTTGAATAAAACTTGCAAATAGTAATGATTACGTTTTATTATTAAAGAGTGCTTTTTTTGTGATAGGTAATTACGAAACTCAAATCGTAATGTTTACGATTTGAGTTTAGCAAGTAAAGGAGTGGTAAGGAATGTTGAAAAAGAAAATTCCCGTAACCGTATTGAGCGGGTACCTTGGTTCCGGTAAGACGACGCTACTGAATCATATTCTTGAAAATCGGAATGATCTGAAGGTTGCCGTCATCGTTAATGATATGAGTGAAATCAATATCGATGCTTCTCTGATCAAACAGGGAGGGTTTACCCGGACGGATGAAAAACTTGTGGAAATGCAGAATGGCTGCATTTGTTGTACGCTTCGTGAGGATTTAATGATTGAAGTTGAAAAGCTGTCCGCACAAGGTGATATTGACTATATTGTGATTGAATCGACCGGTATCAGTGAACCCGTCCCAGTCGCTCAAACCTTCACGTATGTTGATGAAAACGTGGGAATTGATTTATCAAAATTTTGTCAACTCGATACGATGGTTACCGTTGTTGATGCGAAGAACTTTTGGCAAGATTATGCTTCAGGAGAAACGCTTATTGATCGAATGCAGGCAACGGATGAGGCCGATCAGAGGGAAGTGGTTGATCTATTAATTGACCAAATAGAGTTCGCTAATGTGATTCTTTTAAATAAAATTGATTTAATGGAAGCGAAAGACGTCGCGGAATTGAAAGCGGTACTCCATAAAGTGAATCCGGATGCAAGGATCATTGTAACGAGTCATTCACAGGTTCCGCTAAAAGAAGTCATGAACACCCATCTTTTTGATTTTGAAAAGGCAAGCCAGGGGGCTGGCTGGATAAAGGAATTGAATGCGGAGCATATTCCAGAAACCGAAGAATATGGAATAGCTTCCTTCGTTTACAGAAGGAGAAAGCCATTTCATCCATTGCGGCTGATGACGTGGTTAGAAAGGTGGCCCGTGGAAGTGGTGCGGGCAAAGGGCTTCCTTTGGTTGGCATCGAGAAATGATACAGCAGGCCTGCTATCACAAGCTGGACCGTCATTAATGATCCAGGCAGCAGGTAAATGGATTGCAGCACATCCTAAAGATGAACAACAGCAGATTTTTCATGATGAGCCTGAATTATTGAAAAGCTGGGATGATCTTTATGGAGACCGGATGACGGAGCTGGTGATGATTGGCATTCAAATGAATCAACAGGAAATCGAAAAGGAATTAGATCAATGCTTATTGACGGAAATGGAGCTGCAGCAGGATTGGTCTCTGTATGAAGATCCATTACCTGCTTTTACGGAAATCGTTCATTAAAAAACTTTTGGAGGTAACAAAGATGAGAGTAAATATTACTTTAGCATGCACAGAAACAGGGGACCGAAATTATATCACAACGAAAAACAAGCGGAATAACCCAGATCGAATCGAATTGAAAAAGTACTGCCCGCGTTTAAAGAAACACACGCTTCACCGTGAAACGAAGTAATTTTGAGTTATAAATCGGAATGATTATGTTTTATTGAAGAGAATGGATGTAAAAGGGGGGAAGTGGAAGCTAGACAGGCAGCCGAACGAATTGTGAACAATTTATAGAATTTATAAAATCAATATGTTAAAAAGGAGAGATTCAAATGGCCAAAAAATCTAAAGTAGTAAAAGCGCAAAAACAGTTGGCGATAGTTGAAAAGTACGCAGAACTTAGAAAGGAATTGAAGGAGAAAGGGGATTATGCCGCATTGGCCAAACTCCCGCGTGATTCCTCGCCGACAAGGGTCCACAATCGTTGTGGAGTTACAGGAAGGCCCCGTGGATATATGCGCAAATTCAACATGTCACGTATCGTTTTTCGGGAGCTTGCCCATAAAGGGCAACTGCCTGGTGTCAAAAAGGCAAGCTGGTAATAGCCGGATAAAGAAATATGGTGGAATGTTGAGAATAAGGCATAATTCAGGGTCCGAGAACGTGACAATCCGTCCCAGCGCGGGAACGATCCGTACTAAGCGGCATAAACAATCTGAGAATAGGGATTCTGCATGAGTGAACGGCAAAAAAGCAGAAGTCATATAGACTCTGCTTTTTTAGCATGCTATTTACCTTTGGAAAAATTCAATCCACTCTTTTTCTGGTCCATATATGTAGAAATAGCGATACCCATTAGGAAGGGTGACGATTTCCTCATCGATCAGCTCGATGTTATCCAAGCTTTTGATCCGGGCATATTCTTCTTCGATATCATCAACAGTAATGGCAAAATGATGGATTGTTGCTTCGGATGGCAATGTGTCGCTGTATCCTTGAATCAATTCAATTTCTGTTTCTTCTGACTTTTCGTAACCTAGGAAAGCCAGTTGGATTACACCGTTGGTATGAGGCACCCGCGCTTTCACTTTTAAATCCAACACTTCCTGATAAAAGGCGATGGATTTTTCAAGATCTTTTACAACAACTCCAATATGATCTACTCTTTTCGTAGCCAAGAAAACTTCCTCCTTTATTATGTCCGGTGCAATTTTCCAATATTAATATATATCATAACATTCGGTATAAAATTATATATTTGTAGCCGTTATTTAAAAAAAATTAAAAACTGAAAATACTTTTTCCCCATAATATTATCTATACCTTCAAGAAGTACCGCATCATCCTATAATAGAGAAAAGGACATTCCTATAAACAATAGGTTTCTTCATATACCCGTGGCTTACCCTTTAATTAACCGTATAATGGTTGAAATAAGTCATATTGGTCACTCATACTAACGTCTCACACCGGTCTTATACCATATATGGTGTGTATGTTACTTTGAACTTTTTCAGGATTATTTTTCATCTTGATTGATTCTTTTCACGAACAAAAAGAATTTATCTTTTTCAAGGTTAAGATTTGTTTCTATATGGAATAGTCGATATACTATGGAAACAACTCCATTATTAATGGATATGAGAGGAGAGGTAGTATGGGAAAAATTCGTGAAGGTGAGGTTTTCACCCTTGCTGATGACAATGATGAAGGCCATGAAGTTGAGGTTTTAGGCTCATTGGATGTAGAAGGAACGGAATATGTAGCAGTAGGTTTGCTTGAAGATATTGAAGAGGATACAGAGGAAGATATCGATATTTTCTTTTTCAGGGTCGAAGGCGAAGGTGAACTGCTAGATATCGAATCGGACGAAGAGTTCGAAAAGGTATCATTGGCGTTTGAAGCAGCATTTGAAGCGAAAGAATGACAAGGTAAAAGACGGCACAATGTGTGCCGTCTTTTTTATATGTATAAAGAAAGTATTGGCCCCGCCTTCGCCAAATACCATGATAGCCACGCGTGCTATCCAGCCTTTCTTAAGTATAGGGTTGTAATATTGAAGGGACGTGTACCCCATATGAAGATTTTGTTAATAAACGGAGTATTTTTCCACATCCAAGGCATAGGATAAAAAAAGTGGAGGTGATGGGATGGCCGTTGTAAAGCACACTGATGCCGATATTGCCTTATTGGCAAGATTGCTTAGAGCGGAAGGCGAGGGTGAAGGTGATCAAGGCATGTTGATGATCGGTAATGTAGGGGTCAATCGGATTAGGTCAAATTGTTCCGATTTCAAAGGGTTGAGGACGATTCCAGACATGATTTATCAGGAGCATGCCTTTGAAGCTGTTCAGAAGGGGTATTTTTATCAGCGAGCAAGGGATAGGGAAAAAAGGCTTGCACGCCGGAGCGTAAGTGGTGAAAGGTTATGGCCCTCTAAATTTAGCCTATGGTACTTCAGGCCACCGGGAGATTGTCCGGAAACCTGGTATAATCAGCCCCTGGTTGGGCGTTTTAAGCTCCATTGCTTTTATGAACCAACTGGTACAGAATGTCCGGATATTTATAATACGTTTTAAGGAAGAGGCTGAACCTTATGGAGGTTTGGCCTCTTTGTGCATCAGTCTTTAACTAGGAAAAATCATATGATAAAACTGGCAAATGATTTACTGATACTGTAAAATTGAGACTGTAAATTTCCGGATAGAAAGGAATAAAAATATTGATGAGTAAAAGGCTTATTGATTATGGACAAGGGCAAATGGGAGAACAGTCGGAGGATAATGCTGAGAAACTTAAGTCTTTCATGGAGCATAACCCGGACGCCATTTCCATCGTTGATCTGGAAGGAAGGACCCTTCAAGTAAATGCAGCTTTCGAAGAGTTTTTCGGTTGGGCGAATGATGAGCTCATTGGCATGCCGTTTCCAATTATTCCTGAATTCTTGAAGGAGTCAGTCAATGAATTGCATGACCAGATTAAGTCAGGGGAACAAAAAAAAGGATTTGAAACGGTCAGGCAAAGAAAAGATGGCCGGTTAATCCATGTGAGCATTTCCTTGTTCAATATCCAGGACAATGAAAATGAGCCGTGCGCTCTGGTCTTCGTTTATCGGGATATTACAAAGCAAAAACTTGCTGAGGCTGCTTTGAAGGAAAGTGAACAAAGGTATCGCAGTTTAGTGGAAGTGTCGCCTGAAGCGATTTTCGTACATCGCAATGGGATTATTGAGTATATGAATCCCATGGGGGCAAAAATGCTGGGGATGGATAGTGTGGAAGACATTATCGGTAAATCGGTTTTTCAATTCGTTCATCCTGATTCCAGGGAAAGTGTAAAAAAAAGAATCGAGATAATGAGGGATGAACATAAAGCGGTTGATTTATTGGAGCAAAAATTCATTCGGCTTGACGGACAAGTATTTTGTGGGGAAACATTAGGTCTTCCGATTAATTATAATGGATATCCCGCCATACAGGTATTCTGCAGGGATATTACAGAGCGTAAGAAGACAGAAGAGCTGCTCTGTAAATCCAACATGTTATCTGCGGTAGGGCAGATGGCTGCGGGCATGGCACATGAAATTAGAAACCCATTAACCACGGTTAAAGGATTTTTACAATTATTAAGGGAAAACCCTTACCAAAAGGACTATCTTGAAATCACGGTCAGTGAAGTTGAGAAAATAGAGGTCCTTGCCAATGAATTTTTGAGCTTAGCAGAGCCTGAAGCGAAGGTTTGGGAATCAATTCAACTTAACGATATCTTGGATAGAGTGATTACGTTAGAAGAGTTTCAAGCGATATTGAATGATGTTGAAATCATCAACGAATATAAGGCGTGTAATGCATCTGTTATGGGCGACCCAAATCAGTTAAAGCAAGTATTCACGAATGTTGTAAATAATGCGATAGAATCCATGCCAAACGGCGGCAAGCTTTATATACAGGTTAACGATGAGAGAGAATCTGCAATAATCCGATTCATTGATCAGGGCTGCGGAATCTCAAATGAGCGCATGAAGCATTTAGGGCAGCCTTTTTATAGCACTACTGAAAAAGGAACAGGTTTGGGACTCATGGTCAGTACTAAAATCATCCATGAGCACAATGGGGAAATTCACTTCAGTAGCGAAGTGGGAAAAGGGACCATCGTCGATATCATTCTCCCAATCACTGGAATCCAAAATGAAAAGTGACGAGAAGCCATGCTCTCGTCACTTTTTGATTTATAGTTTAACGATCGTTCTGCCTCTTGCTTCCCCTTTTAAAAGGGTCGGAAGGACTTCAGGCAATTCTTCAAGTGTAATTTCCTGTTGAATGAGCTGTTCTAAATGATCGAGTTTAAAGTCTGTGGCTAGGCGATGCCAAACTTTCAATCTTGTATCCATCGGGCAATTGACCGAATCGATTCCAAGTAAATTCACACCTCTTAGTATGAATGGAAAGACGGTGGCAGGAAGGTTTGTACCGGCTGTTAATCCACTGACCGCTACAGATCCGCCATACTTGATTTGGCTAAGGACCGAGGCTAACGGTTCACCGCCGACGGGATCCACCGCACCGCTCCACTTCTGTTTGCCCAGTGCCCGCAGCTTGCCATTGTAAACATCTTCACGAGATAAAATGGTCGTCGCGCCGATTTCCTTCAGGTATCCATGTTCCGAGGCTTTTCCTGTACTCGCTTCCACGGAATAACCAAGTTTGGAAAGGATCGAGACAGCAAAACTGCCAACCCCGCCAGTTGCACCAGTGACGAGAACGCTCCCTTGTTCAGGAGTAAGGTTATTTTCTTCCAGACGAAGAACCGATAAGGCTGCAGTGAAACCAGCCGTTCCGATGATCATCGCTTCTTTCATTGTCAGGCCATCAGGAAGTGGAACGATCCAATCTGCAGGAACACGGGCAAATCGACTATAACCCCCGGATTGGGAAACGCCAATTCCGTATGAGGTCGCAATGACTTCGTCCCCTTCTTTAAATCGGGAATCCTCAGATGATACGACGACACCAGCCATATCAATTCCTGGAACGATCGGATAGCTGCTGACAATGTTTCCTTTCGGAATGCTGGCAAGGCTATCTTTATAGTTTACACCAGAGTAATGAACACGGATGAGCACTTCGCCTTGCGGAAGGTCGTCAATTGATAATTGCTGAATGTTAACGGTAAATTGATCCTCTTGCTTGTTAACGACTAATGCATCAAAATGCTGTTTCATGGTTCGTTCCCCCTTTTATAATAAATCTACCTAATTATAAAAGAAAAAACATTGAAATCATAATGATACAATTCGAAATAAGTAGCGCTGGCTTTTCTTTCTACTTCTAAAAGTGTTACTATTAGATTTGATTCAGTTCATATTAAAGGAGATGTTTTACATGGCTAAAAAAGGATACATACTTATGGAAAATGGAGAAAAGATTGAATTTGACCTTTTCCCGAACGAAGCACCGAACACAGTGGCAAACTTCGAAAACCTAGCAAACACAGGATTTTATAATGGTGTAGTCTTTCACCGTGTCATCCCTGGTTTCGTAAGCCAAGGCGGAGATCCAACAGGTACAGGTGCAGGCGGAAGCGGAAAGCAAATTAAATGTGAAACAGAAGGAAACCCTCACAAACATGAGGCAGGCAGTCTATCGATGGCACATGCTGGAAAAGATACTGGCTCAAGCCAATTCTTTATTGTACACGCGCCACAACCGCATCTTAATGGTGTTCACACAGTATTCGGTAAAGTGACATCTGGACTTGAAACAGCCAAAGCTATGAAAAATGGCGACAAAATGGAAAAAGTCGAAATTTTTGACGCTGAATAATGGAAGTGAAAAGAGGGGGCATTGTGCTCCCTCTTTCTTTTCGCTATATTATTTAATCCCATTCTATATAGAAGGAGAGGGCTATAGAGAGTCATTTTGACGTAATGCTTTCAGTGAAAGTATATTTCACTTCTGTCATGGATTCCGAAATATCCCATAATCTCTGTGAAATTTCTTCATTATATAAGGTATTGATTATATCGTCTATTTTAGGAAAGCCTTTTCTGTTTTTCTTTCCATCTGGCCCGATATACTCCCCGCCTACTAATGTAGGTTCCGTTGCGGCATAAAGGGTAGGAAGTGCACCCATATTTGCCGGTTGGGTGATGGTTTTCGAAAGAAAATGGACGAATTTATTTAGTGGTTTGCCAGATCCGCGTGACATGAGATTAGTATGGGACAGGCCCGGATGACAGGCAACGCTAATCGGGTTTGCATCATGCTGGTTGAATTTGTTTTGTAATTCACGGGCGAAAAGAAGATTGGCCAGCTTGCTTTGTCCATAGTATTTCATTGGTTTATAACCGAGTTCACCATTTAGATTTTCGAAATCAATGAACCCATTGATGGCAGCCAAACTGCTCAATGTGACCACCCGTGATTTTGGCGTGGAAAGAATACGCGGAAGAAGGAGCCCTGTCAAAGCAAAATGACCGAGATGATTGCTTCCGAATTGCAGCTCGAAACCATCTTTCGTCTTACTGTAAGGGGGGATCATCACGCCTGCATTATTAATAAGCACAGAGAGTGAGTCATAGTTTTCATTATAGGAATCAGCAAAATGCCGAATGCTGCTTAAATCACTTAAATCCAGCTGCATTACCCGTACATTTGCCTTAGGATAAACCGAGATGATTCTATCGACAGCCTTTTCACCTTTTGAAGCATTCCGGACAGCAAGAATGATTTCTGCCCCCTTACCGGCCAGAGCAAAAGCCGTTTCAAAGCCAAGTCCACTATTTGCACCAGTTATCACGATGGTTTGCCCCGATACTTCTGCCATTTCTTCGCCATTCCACTTTTCAGTCATCGAATCACACCTTTCCACACATTCTATACCTATCATATACCCAAATAATTCCTATATGTCACATTTTGTGGTCGGGTTTTTTGTCTGACTTGCTTTACCGAAGGTGTCTAATTCATTTTTCCAATATGTAATCAACTATATTTTTCAAGATCAAGATGACGGTTACGATGATAAATAAAACTCTTACATATGCCACTCCTTTCTTAATGGCGAATTTAGAACCTGCCAATGCTCCCGCTATCATGGATATCCCCATCGGTACTCCATATGAATAGTTGACGGTATCAAGAAATATGAACATGAGCAGCGCTGCCAGATTACTTCCGAAGTTTAAAAATTTTGCGTTTCCAGCAGAGTGCAAAAAATCAAAGCCAATCATTAAAAAGGCGAACAAAATGAAAGATCCCGTTCCAGCCCCTAAAAAACCATCATAAAAGCCAGTCGCAAATATAGCGAATGCAAATAGTGCTGCCTTTGGCAACGTGAGCTTATTGTAGGTCGATTCATGTCCCCAGTCTTTCTTTATAAAGGTATAAATGGCTATAGCTATTAAAAGAACTAAGATTAGAGGCTTTAATAATTCGGGTGAGACAAAATTGACCACCCATGCACCTAATAAGGACCCTGTGAAAATTAGTGGGAAAAGTTTTGAAACCAATCGGTAATCAACCTTTCCTGAGCGTATGAAGGCAATGGTACTTGTTAAAGACCCCATGGAACTTGCTAACTTATTGGTTGCAATTGCAGCTGTAGGGGAAAGTCCTGAGAATAATAAAGCGGGTATGGAGATCAGGCCGCCACCACCGACCACAGAATCAATGAATGCTGCCAGAAAGCCGAAAAATACTAGTAGCAAGAGTGTGGAAATTTGTATATCTTCCATCTAATAAGCCTCCAAATCAATGGCATTAAGGTCGAATCGCTTGCTTTTGATGCGGTCTTAACCCAAAGTGTTCATTTTAGTCACTATTAGAATAGTAACTAAAATGAATCCTGATGTAAATAAGAATATTATGATTTAATAAGAGATTTGGTATGATAAGCATATAACTTACTACAAGCACGAGGAGGTACCATGCAAGATATCATACAAAAAATACAGTCACTTGGATTTAGTCAATATGAAGCAAAGGCTTATGTTTCTTTAGTTCGCCAAGGTCCAACCAGTGCCTATCAGGTAAGCAAGGAATCAGGTATTCCCAGAGCCCGTATCTATGAAATATTAAATGGACTTCAAGAAGAGGGAGTCGTATTAAAAGAGGAAATCAATGACTCGATACAATATTCACCTTTACCAGTCGATGTATTTTTGGAATCCGTCCAATCGAAATGGAACAGTTCCTATCAATCCATAAGTCATACACTAAAACAATTCGAGAAAATCGGGCCTATGTCCGATAATCGTGTAATGACGCTTAAGGGTGAAGGGCATATCCTATCTTTTTGTCGTACTTTACTTCAAAAAGCCGAGAAAAGAGTGGTGGTTTCTTTATGGGACAAAATGTATGGGAAACTAGAACAAGAGCTTACAGAGATAGCTGCAAACTGTACACTCAAGGGGATTGTCTTTCAAGTTGAAAACCCTTTATCAGGGCTAGATATACATCGTAAAACCAGCTATGTGGACAATATTGGAGAGAATAAATGGTTCATTCTATCCATTGATGGCAAGGAGACGATTTATGGACCTGCTTCGGAAACGAGAGAAACGGCGTTTTACACAGATGATCCCATTCATATCAATTTTCTCGAAAATTACATTTGGCATGATATCCTTGTTAACCGCTTAGTCAAAAAGGATGAAGAGGGTGCCGAGAAATGGATTTCTAGAGAAAGAGATCAATTTTTCTCACTCTAGCAGAAAGATCACGTACCAAAATAAAAAAGGCTGAAATCTCTCTATGAAGGGGGATTTTAGCCTTTTTTCTAATTTTGTGTGAAACTCCAGCAGATTCATTCGGATAAAAGGTTTTTTGGAAATCTTATCGCCGTGGGTAAGCTGGAAAGATCTCGATAAGATCTGTAAGACACAATGGTATGGTCATGTGCTTGAACATCCAACTGTAGAATTTGTGAGCTTTTCATTTCTAAATAGTACGTAACGTCTTCTTTTTGTAAATGATAAAAAGAAAAGGGTATACCTAAAAGGTTTTTCCTGATTAGTTTTGTTTCAGGCTGATTGATGATTTGCTCACTCAATTCCACAATCGTAACAGATGTCGATCCTGTAATGGCTGTTATTTTTTCTTTTGCATAATCGACTGCATGACTGAAGGTATTGGCAAGATTTTTCAAGATTCCGTCCATAAAGGGCATCTCCTTTGCATTAGGGTATGTATGTAGTATGGTACGCGTCTAATGCTTTATGCAAAAAAATACTCAAGGATGATATAGAATGGACTGTTTATGAACATGATGAAGAGAGTGCTCAATGGGATGATGCAGACAGAAGTTCTGGGATAAATCAAATGTGCAATTAAGGAAGGACGGACAATATGAGTCATGAAGTGTCAAATGAAGAGGTAGTATCCATGAAGAATAGACAAGCTTTTCAAGTGCCAGGCCGCCTATTGAGAGGCAAAGCATGAAGAAAAAAAGGATCTATATTGGTCTGCTTTTCATCGCCATTCTCTCATTTATTACAGTGATGTTCCTTCAGTTCAGGGCGAATTCAGAAGCGGGAACCGATAGAGGAAAAGACGTGGAAGCCATTACGGATAAAAAAATTGAAAAAATGATCCAAAACATGACGCTTGAAGAAAAAATCGGACAGCTTATGGTGGTCGGCTTCAAGGGAACTGAAAAGAGCAATGAAATAACGGAGCTTATCGAACAAAAACATATGGGGGGCGTCATTTATTTTGACCGAAATATGAAATCACCTAAACAAGTGGCTAAGTTATCCAATTCGCTTCAGCAAACCGCCAATCAAAGTTCGCATTCGCTTCCGCTCATGGTGGCAGTCGATCAGGAAGGCGGGGACATAATCCGGATGAGGGAACGGGTATCGCCTCTCCCAGCACAAAAGGACATGGGGAAACAGGCATCTGTGGAAGACATATATAATGTGGCAAAATTGAATGGGACAGAACTGAGTTCCATGGGGATAAACATAAATTTCGCTCCAGTTCTTGATCTATCGGATACAGACAAGCGTTCATTGGGAAAAGATCCGGAGAAGGTCTATCAATACGGAAAGAAAGCCATACAAGGCCTGAATGATGCTTCTGTAACTGGTGCTTTGAAGCATTTTCCAGGAAACGGACGCAGCGAAATCGACCCGCATGTCGAAACATCTTCAGTGGAAGCAAACCAGCTCGATCTGGAAAATTCGGATATTTATCCTTTCAAGAAAATCATAAGTGAAATGGAGAACCCAAATTTTTTCGTGATGGTGACTCACATTAAATATCCTGCCTATGATAAAGAAAAGCCAGCAAGCCTTTCCAAGGTCATCATAGAAGACCTGCTTCGGGGGAAACTTAAATATGAAGGGCTTGTGATCACGGACGATTTGGAAATGGGAGCTGTGAACAAGTATTTCTCTTATGAAGATATGGGGAAGGAAGCAATTCTTGCAGGAGCTGATTTATTACTTGTCTGTCATGAATATACCCATGAGCTTGAGGTATATAACGGATTACTTGAAGCTGTAAAGGGTGGGGAAGTGCCAATGGAGCGAATTAACGAATCAGTGAAGAGAGTCCTGACGTATAAAGTCTATAATTTGAAGCAAGCGAAGGTAGATCCTGATTTAGCCCAAAAAGTGGTGAAAAGTCCTGAAAGCCTAAAGTATCTTGAAAGTTTGAATTTGGATAAATAAAGGGGATATCCCAATCAGCAAGGGGGATTTGTTTAAATCTACTGATCAAGGGAATACTATACTATAACGAACTTGAAGGAGGAAACTCACATGCCATCAAACAAAGTGCTTGGAACCGTCTTGATAGGAGCTGCAGCATATTTAATGCGCAATAAGAAAACTCGTGAAAAAACCATGAGTCAGATTAAATCCTTAGCCACTCCAGAAACCATTGATAAGGTTAAGAGCCAACTCCAATCCATAACCAAATCAAAATCAAGTAATCCATCCATCCATTGAGGTAAATATTCCCATTAAGTGTCTGCTCAAGTTGGGCAAGCCTTAATGGGGATTTTTTTTCATTGAACCTTGATTAAATGGAGAAGGCCATTCGTAAAGAAACCATAAGCACGTAAAAACTGTGGTATTAGCCATCATCAAAAGACCTCCTGAAAATAGTGAAGTTCATCTTGTTGTGGAGGAACTCGGTGAAAGGAAAAACGAAAAAGCACTCGTTGCTTTTGAAGTACCTATAACAGGTCTTCAAAAGCACAAGTGCTTTCATGAACGATCAATGATCATTCGGATTCTTCTTCACCGTCATCTTCTTTATTGAACCAAAGAGGATCCTCATTATCGACCTCACCATTATAATTAATCAGGATTTCTTCTCCTGCTTTTATGTCGGTGTAAGCAAAAAAATCAAACGTGTGATTTTTAAAGTTTATATCATACGTAGCGTTGGGAGTATAAGAGTGATTAAACAGCATGCCATAACCTAAAAGCATGGCAGTATGGTTAATTCCATACTCAAACGCATAATCAGCCAGCAATGTTTTCTCAATGAAGACATGTTCCTCATTTGGATAAGCAATGACAGGGGCTTCATGCAGAAGTTCACCTTTTTTAATGTCCTGTGTTGCGAATACACCTCTATTGAACTCACCATCACTAAGTGTGGAAGTTTTAACTTCAATCATGTTCGTCACCTACTTGTTCTATTCAATATAGTCCAGATTATCTAAGCTTGACAGTTAATAAGAAGAAAAGCAACTATTTTAGAGAATTAATCATTTTCTCCCTACTTTGCAAACTTTCATTCATCATGAACTCCAAGGATCGAATAATGATTCGAACGTCCAGAATATCCAGTCGGAAGGACGAATTAATCCTCTCATCGGCCAAATTATTCTTCAATAGGACGAAATATTTTCCCCCAGCGCATATATACATACGAAAAAACACCCCCCGCTAAAAGTTAGTTAGGGAGGTGTTAGTCATATTGGGTCTGAATCTCTTAGTTCACACCGACTGCTGTAAAGGCATTTTTGATAGTTGTGACTTCTGCACTGCTTGAACCATATAAATCAGAGGCAGCTTGTACCACTGCTGCTCTGGCTTGTGAAAAAGTTGACGAGGAAGTTAAATAAATCGTGTTTGCCCTGTAGAAGATGCTCCCTAGTTTATCAATGCCGATTCCAGATACAGTCACGCCGTGATGGGTGCCGCCTGCAGAGATCAAATAAGCTGCCTTATTAATAATTCCGCTATTCGTATGGACTCCTCCATTGTCACTTGATCCCGTATAACGGTTCGAATAATGATCAGGGTCACCATTCAATGTTGGATTCGCCATTGAACGGAGTGCATCACCGGAAATATTAGGTGTGTAAATATCTTCTCCAATCAGATAATCAGCTTTGGTACTCTGATTCTTAAATTCTACGACTGTTCCAAAAATATCAGAAATCGCCTCATTTAAAGCACCGGATTCATATTGATAGGTAAGATTGGATTCTGAGGAGGTCACAGCATGCGTCAGTTCATGTGCAACGACATCCAGGCCGCCGGACAATGGGATGAACGTCGTGCCGTCTCCATCACCGTAAACCATTTGGGTGCCATCCCAGAAAGCGTTATTGTATCTCGAGCCATAATGAACGGTTGATTTCAGGATGGTTCCATTTCCATCATAGGAGTTCCGTCCAAATGTGGATTTGTAATAATCATAGGTTTTACCCGCATAATAATGGGCGTCCACCGCAGCTTTATCGGTAGAAGTAGTGAAAGCATTGGTCGTGTTGGACATGAGTGTACCAGGTAATTTTGAACGGTTATTGGCATTATAAGTGTAGATTCCTTTGCCGCGTGTATTGTCTTGTAAATAGTAACGACCGCTGGATAAGGTAGTGTTCAAAGACACGGTGTTGTTTAAGACGCCGGTGCCCGTTCCGACGGAATTAGTCCCCGTCACTTCATCTAGTGTATTATATTTATTCAGGATTTTACCCGTTTTGACTGAAATGAAATATTCATGATTTCCTGGTTCCGGACTTAAGAATTTCAAATTGACTTTATATACATAATCGGCCTGGCCTTCATTTGCGTATACATATAGGTCAGATTCAGGTGATTGTTCATAGGCAGGAGTGAACCCCAGATCCGCTTCCGCTATTTTAATAGCTTCGGATTTACTGATGCCTTTTTTAGCCTTTTTCCCTAATTTCGTATTTAGATTGGCTTCAACCGTACCGGACACGACCGTCAATACACCTTTAGCATCAATCAATACTGCTTGTGTGGAGTTCCATACAGGTACGCCTTTATAGGTTTGTTGCAATCTAAGTACTGTATTGCCTAGTTCATCCTTGCTTTCTTTCTGGATCGTGAAGGAGTTTTTCGCCTTTTGCTTTTCTAGCTTGTAAGACTTTTTGTTTTCATCAAAAAAGGTAAGAATGATATCTTCTGCCGATTGCTTTGATGGGTCCGTAAGTTTCCCAGACTTGTATTCTAGCGAATCCTTGTGCTTATTGTACTTTTCAACACTTAACACATTTTTTGCCGCTAAAGCTTCTTGATGGGGAATAGCAGAAAATAATAGACCGATGGATAGTGCAGTTCCTAAAAATACCTTACCCTTCATAACACTCAACTCCTTCATAAGAATACCTCATTTTTACATCGTTTCATAATTATTATCAAATGGAGAAAACTCGTAAAAAATATGACATTTAAAGGAATAAAATGGAGAAAAATGGTTTTTGATAGAAATGTTCTTTGAATTTATTCTTTTAGTAATATTTGGAATGTATTTAAATTGAACCAAATGAATAAAAGTGCAAAAAAACATGGCGTAAAGTGCAAAGAATCGTGGCATAAAGTGCAAAATATTTCGTCAAATAAATGGTTAATTTGTTGAATAGTGCGGTTTTTAAATTTGGCATGAAAATTGCATATATTCAGAATAGGAATATTCGAATTGTAAATTAGCTCTATTTGAAACTCGATGAAATAGGAAATTTATTAAATGGATTTCCCCATAAATGTAAGCGCTTATGTAGAAAGGGATGAAAATTAATGATACCAAAACAAGAAAACGACATCTTTCAGCATCCTCCAAAGCAAGAAGAACAAGAATTAAAGCGCGGGTTAAAATCTCGACATTTAACGATGATTTCCATTGGAGGGGCTATTGGCACCGGGCTGTTTCTTAGCAGCGGGGCAGCTATCCATACAGCTGGGCCAGGCGGTGCATTGCTTGCATATGCTTTAGTTGGCGCAATGGTGTACTTCGTGATGACGAGCTTAGGGGAACTGGCCGCCTTTATGCCGACTAGCGGTTCATTCAGTACATATGGAACGAAATTCGTCGATCCGGCATTTGGGTTTGCCTTGGGATGGACATACTGGTTCAATTGGTCGATGACCATAGCGGCAGAGTTGGCCGCTTCAACAATGATCATGAAGTTTTGGTTTCCGAATAGTCCATCATTGTTATGGAGTGCATCATTCCTGGTGCTCATATTCCTATTAAACTATTTATCCGTTAAAGGATATGGTGAAGGAGAATACTGGTTTTCCTTCATTAAAGTAACAGCCATCGTTATTTTTATAATCGTTGGAATACTAATGATTGTCGGCATCATGGGTGGCGAAGCAGTAGGTTTTAAAAACTTCACCGTCGATGACGCGCCTTTCCCGGGTGGGTTCATGGGTGTCTTCATCGTGTTCATAGCTGCGGGCTTTTCTTTTCAAGGTACCGAAATTGTCGGTGTGGCAGCGGGTGAAAGTGAGGATCCTGCACGTAATATACCAAAGGCCATTAAAAGTGTCTTCTGGAGAATCTTGCTCTTTTACGTATTGGCAATCTTTGTTATAGGGCTGCTTATCCCTTATACGAACTCAAGTTTACAAGGGGATAACGTCATGGTAAGCCCATTCACGCTCATTTTTGAAAAGGCTGGAGTGGCCTTTGCCGCTTCGCTTATGAATGCAGTCATTTTAACAGCGGTATTATCGGCAGGTAACTCTAGTCTATATGCATCTACGCGTATGTTATATTCAATGGCAAAAAATGGTCAAGCACCACGTATTTTTGCAAGACTTAATAAACGCGGAGTACCGGTTGCAGGAATGGTTTTGACATGTTCCATCGGTATGCTAGCCTTTTTAGCTTCCATATTCGGTGATGGTAAAGTGTATATCTGGTTAATGAATGCCATTGGGATTACTGGATTTATCTTTTGGCTGGGCATTTCCATCAGCCATTATCGTTTCCGGAAGGCATACATCGCTCAAGGTCATTCATTGGAGAAGCTGCCATATAAAGCATTATGGTTCCCGATAGGACCGATCTTTGCCATTTTAATTGGTCTGATCGTCATCCTGTCCCAAAACATCCAAGCCTTTTTCTCAGACCAGATTGATTGGGGCAGTGTTATAGCTGCATACCTGGGAATCCCGCTTTTCCTTGGTCTATGGTTGGGCTATAAACTGATAAGAAAGACTAAGCTCGTTAAACTAGATGAAGTCGAGTTTGACTTTGACAAAAAATACGAATGAACAAGCTATAAGTAAAATCAGCCGGACAATGAGTTATAAATTGTCCGGCTTTTATTTGTTTATCTTTAGGCTCATAAACAGATTCCAGGAGGATGATTCCTGGCCTTTTATTTTTAATGAATGGGAATTTATACAAATTTAATAGGAGATGTTATATGATAATCGTAATCTCTATGTAGCTAAATGGCATGCACAGAACAACGGGGAAAGCGTTAACTGCATTTGTATCCGATTGAATATTTCCAATGGAAAGGAAAGGTGCGCAGCTGATGACCTTATTGACTAATTTAAAAGTATTGGACTTTTCAATGTTATTGCCAGGCCCATTTGCCACTTTGATGCTAGCAGATTTAGGAGCGGACGTTTTGAAGGTAGAGAGGCCGGGAGCAAGTGATTCATGGGGTGTGAACCAATATCTTAACAGGTCGAAGAAGTCGATCACACTTGATTTAAAACAATCAGAGTCCATCGAATCCGTAAAAAGTCTAGTGAAGGACTACGATATCGTCATAGAACAATTCCGTCCAGGCGTCATGGAACGCCTAGGACTGGGGTATGGGGCATTAAAACGGATTAATCCGAGATTGATTTACTGTTCCATCACGGGATTCGGCCAGACCGGTCCCTATAAGGACCGACCGGGCCATGATATCAATTATCTATCGATTGCAGGTTTATCAGGCTATTCCGGAACGAAAAGGGGCGGCCCGGCAAAAAACGGAACCCAGATAGCCGATCTTGCTGGAGGTTCACTGCATGCCGTTATCGGCATATTGTCTGCTGTCATTTACAGGGAGCGAACAGGGGAAGGCCAAGCCATCGACATCAGCATGACCGACTGCAGTTTTGCATTGAATGCCATATCATCACCTCTGAATTTACAAGGGGGCCTGGAGCTTGAGCCAGAGAAATTGATGTTAAACGGGGGATCTTTTTATGACTTTTACGAAACGAAAGATGGACGTTATTTTTCCGTTGGAAGCCTCGAGCCCCCATTTCGAAAAGCGTTATGCGAAGCCATCGGGGCACCGGAATTGTATGAACTGAGCATGGGCAGCGATGAAGAAAGCGGAATCCGATTCAAAACGTTCGTCCAACAAGCTTTCTTAGAAAAGGATTTCCATGAATGGCAGGAAATATTTTCTGACTTCGAGGCATGCGCAGAACCAGTGCTGACCTTTACCGAAGCGACCAACCATCCCCAATTGAAGGATAGGGGAATGATCGTCGAAGTACCTGACGGAAAAGGAAATGTCCAGAAGCAAATCGCCTGCCCGATCAAAACATCAGTTTTTACCCCTGAATATAAACATGCGGGACTGAAGCCAGGACAAAGCAACGCAGAAATACTTCGGCCCCTTAATACAAAATAAGATCAAATAAGGCTATCGCATTTCCAATATTGGAGAGAGATAGCCTTGTTTTTGTATGAATTGGCCCCTCGTAATAACGACGTAAATAACTATGCTGCGACAACATTTAGTAGGCCGGAATAAGTGGAAAAAAGGACGAATTAAAGTGAGGAATGTCAAATTAAGTGGGAGGAGGGACGAATTAAGCTTGAAAATGGCTAAATGGTTTTTAAATCCATGATGAAAGTCAGCCATTCGTTGTTGTGAAAAATTACTAGTTATAACTAGTTTAGACAGGGTATGAGAGTATCATCCTTGTAAAAAGGTTCATAAGAAAATTTCTTTGATAAGGATGGTGGATTAAAAATGTTTGGTCTCACTGATATCATTAAATTTCTTTTTTCCTTTTTTTTGATTATGCCAATCGTTACGCTGATACATTTGAGCGGGCATATCTTCTTTGTGACGATTTTTGGAGGATCTGAAAAGAAAATCTTGATTGGTTGTGGAAATAAACTTTTTGCCTTTTGGAACATAGAGGTGAGAAAATATTATTTCTGGAATGGTACTTGCGAATTTAAGGGATTGATACATGATAATCGATTGACGAATATGCTTATTTATTTAGGGGGCTCTATCTTTAATTTAGTCAGTATGTTGATCATATATAGCTTAGTGTATCAGAATATCTTGGAAAGCTCGGTAATCTGGTATCAATTCATATATTTTTCCTTCTATGTACTGTTTTTCTCCTTATTTCCGATGTATTTTTCAGACGGATCGCCTAGTGATGGGAAGGCCGCACAATTGGTCTTGAGGAACAAGCTGGAAGATAGGGTGACGGATGATATATTTGTAAAGAAAGTGGATGATGAAGATAGCTGCAAGTAAAAAAAGGCGTGCAAGATGCTCGTTCTTTTTTTTGTGTGAACTCAACATAGTAAGTAACTATTTTACATACTGATTCATTAATCTGCAGGGTCTGCCAATGATAATAAACGAAAATGTATATGAAAAAAGGCATATGTACTGTATACAGATGCCCGATATATTATTGGTTAAAATGGATATTCACGATATGTTGTTTGAAGGGAAATCGATTTTGTCACCGTAAATTCTTCAACAATCCTTGGGCTTAGCAAATCTGCCTATACCGATCAGAGAAACGTTTTATTGTACTGTTTTAAAAAAAAGCTAGGCTTCCTTATTGAAAGGTGCCTAGCTTTTATTAAAGGTGAGTCATCATTCCCAAACTTCTTTTGCTACATCAACGATGAATTTCAACTTATCCCATTGTTGTTCTTCCGTAAGCTTGTTGCCATGATGGGTGGAAGCGAATCCGCATTGCGGACTTAAGCATAGTTGTTCGAGGGGAACGAATTGTGAGGCTTCTTTAATGCGTACCTTAACAGCTTCCTTGTCTTCAATTTCCCCATTTTTTGAAGTGACCACTCCCAGAACGATCCTGGCCCCTCCGTTTGGAATGTATTCCAATGGTTTAAAATCCCCTGAGCGGTTATCGTCATATTCCAAGAAGAATCCATCTACTTTTTCTTTGGCCAATAATGTTGGGGCTATGCGTGCATAACTGCCTTCAAATGCCCACGTTGACTGGTAGTTTCCACGACATAAGTGTGTCGTGACGACCAAATCCTCTGGTTTTCCTTCCAATGCACCATTAATAACACGCAGTGCTAAATCGATTAATTGTTCTCTTGAATATTTTCCATCTTTGAACTGAAAATCTGGAGCTGAAAGTCTGGCAATATATACATCGTCCAATTGAAGATAACGTACACCTGCTTCATAAAAGGCTTTCAAAGCAGCTTGATACGCTTTAATGACATCATTAGCATAGTCCTCGATATCAGGATAGATGTCTTCATTATGAACACCGACAGCAAACAATTGATTGGGACTGGGAATGGTTTGTTTGGCAACGGCACGTCCGTCCACTATTTTGTTCAATTCAATAAAGTCATGGATGAAGGGATGCTCAGGATTGAATGAAACCTTTCCTGTATTGCGAATGTTATATCTCTCAGTTTCAACCCCATCGAATGTAAGACCTTTTTCAGTAACATAGCCCTCGATGCCATTTAAATGTTCAAGGAAGTCAAAGTGCCACCATGTTCGTCTGAACTCCCCATCCGTAACGGCCTCTAATCCAACTTCAATTTGTTTATCGACAATCAATTTGATTTCTTCCGTTTCAACTTCACGAAGTCGCTCCACCGAAATGGTACCTTCCTTCAATTGCTTTCTAGCTATATGTAAACGATCTGGTCTTAATAAACTTCCGACATGGTCCGCTCTAAATGGTGCTTTCGTTAATGTGATTGACATGTTGCATTCCTTCTTCCCTTTTATAAAATAAAACACCTCTTCTTAAAAATAAGAAGAGGTGTTGGCAACAAAGCTATTTACTCTTCTTATCTTCAAGTTTTTACACTTCTGGAATTAGCACAGTACATGAAAAGTCTGTTGCTGAGGTATCAAAGGGCCAGTCCCTCCACCTCTCTGGATAAGAGTTGTCTATTAAATTAACTATGACTATACAGGGAGTATTGGTAAAGGTCAAGGGTGGAGGCGGAAAATTTAGAATATAGCGATTACTCATAGTAGCCTTGCATGATGATTAACCTCATTGGTGAACCTGGCATATGCTATAACCCACACATGCGAGAGGGGATATTGAAAGTCGGAGGGGGAAGTCAGGATGAATACATTCGATCACTTTAATGTTTTCGGGAATGGTATACCGATAACGGTAAGTGCATCCATGCTAGAGAGAATTATAAACATGAAATCTAATGAGCAGAATATTAAAGTCGAGATCACGCCAAAGCATATAGTGCTTTGGGGAACGACGGAAGTGAAAAAAATGATGTTTAAGAAAAATGTATCTTTCCGGATAACAATAAAACCGGTTCACGTTGATAAAAGAACGATTTCATTTGAATTAGTGGAAATGAAACCTATTGATAGAAATTTCATTAATCATAAGATATTTAACAGACCGCCATTTTTTGAATTTGAAAATAGAATGATCAAAATGAATGTGGATGCTTGGAACATCGTGAGAAAAATCCCCGTGGGCACCATTAAATCGTATGAGCTTGTCGAAGGTGCAATGAAAATGAAAATCTCTTTATGATGAATCATCTTAAGGGGGATTTTCCATACATTCTTACCCTTACTGTATTTGGGGTCCAGGTATGTTAGTGTAAGGATATGGTGACAATTGATTCTTCATTAATAAAAAATGTGTTTGATAAATCAAGCACTTTAAAATATACTAAAAAACTTAAAGTTTAGAGTTTTTCCGGGACATAAGGGGGAAAATGCATGGAGCAGAAGATATTGCCTGCCTCGGCAAGCATGAAGGATTTTGAAAGATTTCTAGATAGTTCCTATGAAATTGGTGTGTTTCTTGACTTGCATATTTCCCAATTGAAAAATGTGAGTATAATGGCCAAGCAGCATAATAAGAAAATGATTTATCATGTTGATTTAATCCATGGCATAAGAAGTGATGAATACGCGACAGAATTCATTTGTCAGGAGTATCACCCATATGGGCTGATTTCGACAAAATCAAGCGTTATTTTGAAAGCGAAGCAAAAGGGAGTCATTGCCATCCAGCGGATCTTTTTAATAGACTCACATGCGCTGGAGAAAAGTTATAAGCTGGTACAGAAAACGAAGCCGGATTATATCGAAGTATTGCCGGGGGCAATGCCATGGATGATAAAAGAAGTGAAAGAACGATTACAAACTCCCGTTTTTGCAGGTGGTCTCATACGGACTTCGGATGAAGTCCTGAATGCCCTTGAAGCGGGAGCGTCCGCAATCACCACGTCCAAAACTGAATTATGGGATATCGTCTAATAGGGTCAAAAGTCAAAAAAATTACAGAAAAAAGAATGAATATTTCAGAAAATATTTGACAGCGTTTTCATAAACTAGTATATTTTGAATTACAAGTTAATACATGTGACGGAGATTAGGAGATTCACACCAGACATACTCATTTATTGAGGATAGTTCTGTTGTGAATCTCCTTTTATTTGTTGGTAAGGCATCATTCTATAAGAGGAGGGTCATGTATGACTCCATTTTGGGGAGAAGTAGTAGGCACGATGATTTTAATTTTATTTGGTGCAGGTATCGGGGCGGGGTCTTCCTTAAAGGGATCTTATGCCAAAGATGCTGGCTGGATTGTCATCACGATTGCATGGGGATTGGCTGTTACAATGGGTGTCTTTGCAGTGGGTTCCATAAGCGGAGCACATTTAAACCCGGCTGTTACAGTAGCATTGGCTATCAATGGGGATTTTCCTTGGGCTGATGTGCCAGGGTATATCGTGGCACAAATGATAGGGGCGATTATAGGCGCGACTCTAGTATTTTTGCATTATTTGCCTCACTGGAAAGCTACGGAGGATCCAGGTACAAAGCTTGGTGTGTTTTCAACCTCACCAGCTATCCCTCATACTTTTTCAAATCTTTTAAGTGAAATGATTGGTACATTCATCCTTGTTCTTGGCTTATTATTTATTGGAGCCGGCAAGTTTACAGAAGGTCTGAATCCATTTGCTGTCGGTTTATTGATTGTTGTTATCGGAATGTCTCTTGGAGGAACAACAGGCTACGCCATAAACCCTGCCCGTGACCTTGGACCTCGTATTGCTCACTTCCTTCTGCCTATACCGGGTAAGGGAAAATCGAATTGGGGCTATGCATGGATTCCTGTTGTTGGTCCGATTGTCGGTGGAGCACTTGGAGCTGTCTTCTATAAAGCGATGTTTTTAGGTGAAGTGACGACAATATTTTGGACTGTTTTAGGAGTAAGCCTGATAATATTGGTATTAGCATATGCTTTTGGAAAAAAGCAGTCACGTGAGTTAGAAATTAGCAACATTGCTAGTTAAAATAAAAGGGGGGAAACACATTATGGAAAAATATATCTTATCTTTAGATCAAGGAACAACAAGTTCGCGGGCAATTCTATTTAACGAAAAGGGGGAAATTGTACATTCTTCCCAGAAGGAATTCACTCAGTTTTTCCCTAAACCAGGCTGGGTCGAGCATAATGCAAATGAGATTTGGGGATCGATTCTAGCGGTCATTGCCGGTGTACTGTCTGAATCCGGTGTCAAGCCAGAGCAAATTGCCGGTATCGGGATTACTAATCAGCGTGAAACGGCAGTCGTGTGGGATAAGGAAACAGGAGCACCTGTTTATAATGCCATTGTATGGCAGTCCAGACAAACAAGCGAAATCTGTGACGATTTGAAGGAAAAGGGATTAAATGATCTGTTCCGGGATAAAACGGGTTTGCTTATAGATGCTTATTTTTCCGGTACAAAAGTGAAATGGATTCTCGATAATGTGGAAGGGGTACGACAAAGAGCGGATGAAGGCAAGCTGTTATTCGGGACCATCGATACTTGGTTGATTTGGAAGCTTTCAGGAGGCAAGGCCCATGTAACGGATTATTCAAATGCATCAAGGACATTGATGTACAATATCCATGAACTGAAATGGGATGAGGAACTGCTGGAGATATTGACTGTACCAAAATCGATGCTGCCGGAAGTTAGGCCATCCTCTGAAGTGTACGCACGTACGATCGAATATCATTTCTTCGGTCAATCGATTCCGATTGCCGGAGCGGCTGGTGATCAGCAGGCAGCATTATTTGGCCAAGCCTGCTTTAATGAAGGAATGGCTAAAAATACGTATGGAACAGGCTGCTTCATGCTCATGAATACAGGAACAAAGGCTGTAAGTTCCGAACACGGACTATTGACGACCCTTGCTTGGGGATTGAATGGGAAGGTTGAATATGCACTGGAAGGCAGTATTTTCGTAGCTGGCTCGGCTATCCAATGGCTGAGAGATGGCCTGCGGATGCTTCATGATGCCAAGGACAGCGAAGCCTATGCAAAACGAGTGGAAAGTACGGATGGAGTATATGTAGTGCCGGCTTTTGTGGGGCTAGGGACCCCATATTGGGACAGTGAAGTACGGGGAGCGGTTTTTGGTTTGACGCGCGGTACTTCCAAAGAACATTTCATTCGTGCAACACTAGAATCACTAGCGTACCAAACGAAGGATGTCCTTGATGCAATGGAGGCGGATTCAGGGATTGAGCTACAGACATTGAGAGTCGATGGCGGGGCAGTCAAGAATGATTTCTTAATGCAATTCCAAAGCGATTTATTGCGAGTGCCTGTCGAAAGACCGACCATAAACGAAACCACGGCACTAGGGGCCGCGTATTTAGCTGGACTTGCTGTTGGATATTGGAAGGATCAAGAAGAAATCTCCCGGCAATGGGCGGTAGACAAAACCTTTAACAAATCCATGGAAGAGCATGATAGTGAAAAATTATATGAAGGCTGGAAAAAAGCTGTTCAAGCGGCCATGGCTTTTAAATAAAAAAAGTAAATTCTTTCTAAAATGAACTAAAGTATGGTATACTTAAATCAAGTTAATAACTCGGCCGGAGAACAGGAGAGACCATGAATGCGTTATCGTGAATACGATAATGTGCATTTATGGTCTCTTTTTTTGTTTTTAAAGGCGGATTAGGGATATTAACATCTATATGAATGAAAAACTATTAGAACAAATGAACCTATTGAATATAAAGAAGAAACTCAGAGTAAACGTGCAGAATTCACGAGTGACCAGCACGAATTAACCAGGAAAACAAGCTGCTCGACCAAAAGAAGGCAGTACTTAAAGGAGGAGATAGGCATGAGGTTTTCAAATAAATATCGGGAAGAAACAATCGAACTTTTGAAAAAAGAAAAATATGATGTGGTAGTGATTGGCGGGGGAATTACCGGTGCAGGGATCGCCCTGGATGCAACGACCCGGGGGATGAAAGTAGCATTGGTGGAAATGCAGGACTTTGCGGCAGGTACTTCAAGCCGCTCGACAAAACTGGTCCATGGCGGATTGCGTTATTTGAAGCAATTTGAAATAAAAATGGTTGCTGAGGTTGGGAAAGAGCGGGAAATCGTTTATGAAAATGGACCGCATGTGACCACGCCGGAATGGATGCTGCTGCCGATGCACAAAGGAGGAACTTTTGGGAAATTCAGTACCTCCATTGGACTCCGTGTATACGATTTCCTTGCAGGAGTAAAAAGAGCTGAACGCAGGAAAATGCTTTCTGTTGATGAAACGCTAAAACGGGAGCCTCTCGTAAAGAAAGAGGGACTGAAGGGCGGCGGCTACTATGTCGAATATCGGACAGATGATGCACGTTTAACGATTGAAGTCATGAAGGCAGCTGTTGATAAAGGTGCAACACCGATAAATTATACAAAAGTAGATAAATTGTTATATGAAAATGGAAAGGTGACCGGCGTTCAAGTTGCCGATTTACTATCAGGGGACGCGTATGAAATACACGCAGACAAAGTTATTAATGCAGCAGGTCCATGGGTGGATTCCATCCGTGAAAAAGACCAATCGAAAAAGGGGAAAACGCTGAAGTTATCAAAGGGTGTTCATGTGGTCATCGACCAATCGAAATTCCCGTTGAAGCAGGCGATTTACTTTGATACACCTGATGGACGGATGATCTTTGCCATCCCGAGAGCCGGCAAGGCTTATGTAGGGACTACGGACACTTTTTATGAAGGCGATCCCGCTGTTCCGACTGTTACTTCGGAAGACCGTGCCTATTTATTAAAGGCGATTGCTTATATGTTTCCAAAAGTGAAAATTACGGATGGGGATATCGAATCAAGCTGGGCAGGAATCAGGCCGTTGATCATGGAAGAAGGAAAGGATCCTTCCGAAATATCAAGAAAAGATGAAATATGGGAATCCGATTCGGGCCTTATCACGATTGCGGGAGGTAAATTGACCGGGTATCGCAAAATGGCAAAAACGACGGTTGACCTTGTCGCAGGCAAGCTTTCCGAGCAGTCCAATAAGACTTATCCAGCCAGCAATACAAAAGGAATGCCGATTTCAGGAGGAGATGTCGGGGGATCAAGAAACTTCTCCGATTATATCAAGAAACATATTCAAATGGGGGCCGCCTCAGGCCTCGCTGCTAAGGATTCGGAGGGAATTTTGGCCATGTACGGGTCTAATGCACCTGTGTTATTCAATATCGCAAAAAGCGAAAGAGATGGGGGAACAAGTAGTGGCCTCCCGCAGAAATTGTTCGTACAGCTGAAATACGCACTAGATCATGAAATGGCCGCGACACCAGTGGATTTCTTCTTCCGCAGGACCGGGACCCTGTTATTCGATATCGATCTAGTCCAAACGCATAAACAATCGGTGATTGATTATATGGCCGGATATTTCGGATGGACGGAATCGACGAAGATGGAAAGATCCAATCAGCTAGAACATGAAGTACTTGGTGCTATTAGCGTATCTTGACCTTATATGCAAAAAACATGACGCCGGCGGAATCGCTGGCGTTTTTTTGAACCCGGAATGTGATTATCGGGGCATTTGCAAGTGGAAAAACTATTGTTTAATCCTTTAAGATACCTGGGCCACTAAAAGCGATAGCCGTCGCCACTCCTGCAATGTGAAAATGACGAAGGGTGGTACATTATTTCAACTCTCTTTCATGCCACGTGTATTTCCGGTGAACTGTTATTTTGTAGAAGAAGAGAATAGCCTTACACTAATAGATGCAGCATTACCCTACAGCACAAAAAGTATAATGGATGCAGCGCGGGCTGTCGGAAAACCGATTACAAGATTAATCGTTACTCACGCTCATGATGATCATGTTGGTGCACTAGACGGGCTTAAAGCGTTAATCCCTGATTTACAAGTGAGTATTTCTGTTAGGGATGCATTATTACTGGCTGGCAATTCTACTCCCCTACAAAATGAAGCAAACTCTCCAATCCGCGG
Source organism: Peribacillus sp. NPDC060253 (assembly GCF_042727425.1). NCBI lineage: Bacteria > Bacillati > Bacillota > Bacilli > Caryophanales > Bacillaceae > Peribacillus > Peribacillus sp. NPDC060253. The sequence goes on along the minus strand of NZ_JBHXAS010000026.1, from coordinate 13,871 downwards.
AGTTGTCCCTAAAAAGATTAAAACTCAACCAGACTTATTACTCAAAGAAGGCGACCATATTGGTTCATTGGAAGTTATTTCTTCACCTGGACATACCCCTGGTTCGATCTCTCTTCTTGACACCCGGAATCATAGTTTAATTGTTGGGGATGCCTTGCAAACGAGAGGTGGAACTGCGGTATCAGGAATGATTAAACCTTTATTTCCGTTTCCAGCCTTTGGGACTTGGAACAAACTCATCGCACTTGAAAGTGCAAAGAAACTAAGAAGTTATAAACCGAGATTACTTGCTGTAGGTCATGGGAAGATGCTAGAACACCCTGGGGATTCTATAGATAGAGCGATAGTTGAAGCAGAATTAAAACTTCAACCAGGAAAATAGGAGGTCAAAATGAGATGTCTCAACGTAAAAGGTTAGATTTGTCCATCGTTTTACAGAAGGCTACAGAACTAGTTGATGAAAACGGCCTTGATCACCTTTCGTTAGGCAAGTTGGCTGAAGAATTACAAATACGCCCCCCTCGTTATATAACCATTTAGACGGCCTAAATGGATTAAAACAGAAACTAGCAGTAAATGGAGTGAAAAAACTTTATGATTCCATGCTTCAAGCGGCAGTGGGACGCTCCGGTGATGATGCAATCCTAGCACTGAGTGAGGCATATGTTGAATTTGCTAGAATCCATCCAGGACTTTATGATGCCACCATCCGTTTTCCAAATGGTGAAGACAAGGAATTACAGCAAGCACAGCAATCTGTTGTAGAGCTTGTTGTCCAATTACTACAAGCCTATGATTTGCAGGAAGAAATGGCGATTCACTTGGTGAGAGGATTAAGGAGCATTTTACATGGATTTACTTCTATTGAAAAAATGGGTGGGTTTGGGATGGCTATTGATATCGATAGGAGTTTTTCTTTACTGTTAAATACTTATATTGAGGGAATCCATTCAATAGTTATAAATCAACTTAAATATGAGCTGATGGGAGGTTAAAATGGGCTTTCTGGCTGTCTTGGTATAACGGTCCTTTGTGGGCTGTTTGGTTTTGGTTCCCCTCAGGTGATTAGTTTTTCCCTTGAAAACGTTAAATTCGCTTGTATCAATTTGGCTAATTTTATTCTGTATACATGTAAATAAAACGGTCTAATGTACTTGATTTGGTAAAAGTGTTTATGAAGTACAACATATAAGGAGTGAGGAACACAGGGGGGATGTCTCCGTATCCCTCACTCCTTATTGTATTGAATGATTCATGGGCGGGCTCCGAAAATATGGCCTCAAAAGCAGAATGCCCTAAGATCTTTGCTTTATTAGCTGTAAATCGATGTATAGCTGGATTCTTGAATGTAAGTCATCAAAATCGATCGATGTGAGATCGGCTATTTGATTCAATCTATATTTCAATGTGTTGGTATGAACGTATAGCTGTTCAGCTGTCGGTTTGATCCGGCAATTGTTCAACAGATATATTTCCAATGTTTGAAGGAGTTTGGTTTGGCTTTCCTGGTCCTTCTTTTGAAGAATCTCTAATTCCACATTGATATAATTCGTTTTAGTATGATGGTTGGAGATCATTTCGAGGTAACGGAAAATCCCAAGCTTACTATATTGGAAAGGAAGCTGTTCAGGTTTACCGATGAACTTGGCTGCGTTGATCACTTCCAGGGCTTCGAGATAGGATTTTCTTAATTGAAGAATCGAAGAGTACTCATTTCCGATTCCCGGGAATACCTTTTTGTCATTGAATTGGGAAAGAACGGTGTTCGTTAAATCATTGGCGCTATCGGTAAGCAGGTCTTTCCCTTTTCCGTTGCTGCCAATCAGGACGATGATCTTCAATTGGTTTGTGAATGCATGGGTAAAATGATTCAATGCATTGGCGAATAGACTGACTGTATCCGCTAATTCATCGAAATGTTCCGCATCGGATTGAGCGATGGTAAAGACATTGACAAGGAAAGTTTCCGGAATGAGAAGACTCATATTGGCGGCTTCCCATTTTATTTGGTTTTCCGTTTGATAGACTTCGTCAATGACCTTTTGATAAAACTCATTTTTTTCTTCATCTTTTTTCATGTTTATCTGTTTTTTCTGATAAAGGAGCTTGCCGATATGATGGGAAACTTCATGTAAAAATTCCAAATCGGAATCAGTCATCATTTCCGTTTCTTGGACCCAAATGAATCCGAAGACCTGTCCTTTGTGAACGGCGCTCACAACGACTCTTTGATTTAATCCGATCTCCTCGATTTGTTTCACCCTAAATGGATGCTCCACGGTTTTAAGCTGTTCGACAATGCCCTCATCCATGAATTTTTCCAGAATTGGAATAGGCCAATGCTTTGTGAAGATGGTTTGCCGATTGGCTTGGTCGAAGTGTTCGATATAATATGAACTATATGCCAGCAATAAAAATTGGTCATTTTCGATGACGACTGGTTTTTTTAAATAAGTGCTGACCATATCCGTTATATCGTTGATGTTTGTGAGAGTCAGAATTTTTTCTAATGACATATATGGCCCCCTGTAATTTTTTGAAGTGTATGACAAGTTAGTTTAATAATACTTTTAAACTAATGATGTGTATAGGGGCAAGAACAAAGAAGGAACGGTATATGAAAAAATACCGTTCCTTTTAGAGGGGTTATTATTGTTTTAATGTTCTTTTGAATTCATCAAATTGCTCTTCTACTTCTTTAGATGGCTTAGCTGTAAGAAGACTGACCACGATGATGGCAATCAAGCTTGCGGCAAAACCTGGGATCATTTCATAAAGCGTATCGGATAGGCCTGCCATCGACCAGAAAATTACAGTCCCGGCACCAAAGACCATCCCAGCTAGAGCACCCCATTTTGTCATGCGCTTCCAGCAGAGGCTGAGTAAGACTAGCGGACCGAATGAAGAACCGAACCCAGCCCATGCATAACCGACAAGTCCAAGAATCGTGTCGTTTTTCTCCCAAGAGAGAAATAGCGCGATGATGGATATGATCAGTACGGAAAGCCTTCCTAAGAAGACAAGCTCTTTATCTGAAGCGGAACGACGGAAGAAGGTTTTGTATATATCCTCCGTTAAAGAGCTGGCAGTGACCAAAAGTTGCGAAGAAATCGTACTCATGACGGCTGCCAGGATAGCTGAAATCAAGAAGCCGGTAATGAGTGGGTGGAACAGTATTTCACCTAAAACGATGAATATCGTCTCGGGATCGTCCAACTTGATGTTGTTCTGAGAAAAATAAGTGATTCCAATGAACCCAGTCAGCATGGCACCAATAGTGGAAAAGATCATCCAGCTCATGCCGATGGTACGTGCTTTCTTTATTTCCTTAACGGAACTGATCGCCATAAAGCGGACAATGATATGGGGCTGACCGAAGTAACCTAATCCCCATGCAAATAATGAGATGATACCCAATAGACTAGTTCCGGTAAAAATATTTAAAAGCGCAGGATCAATGGAACGCGGTGTATCTATGACAGGGCCAAAGCCGCCAATATGGAAAAGGGTAACGATCGGTACAAGGACCAGGGCGACGACCATGATGATTCCTTGTACAAAGTCTGTCCAGCTTACCGCCAGGAATCCGCCGAATAAAGTATAAGCGACCACCACGCCTGTTAAGATCCAGAGGCCAGTATGGTAATCAAGGCCAAATGTACTATGGAATAAGACGCCGCCGGATACCATACCGGAAGAAACGTAAAACGTAAAGAATATCAGGATGACCAAAGCCGAGATGAGCCTTAAGATCCGTGAGCCTTCGCCAAAACGATTTTCCAGGAAAGCAGGGATCGTAATGGAATTATTGGCAACTTCCGTATAAGTTCTTAATCTAGGTGCCACGTATAACCAGTTTGCATAAGCACCAAGCGTCAGGCCGATGACGATCCATATGGAGCTGAGTCCTGTTGCGAACATGGCACCTGGCATACCCATCAGAAGCCAACCGCTCATATCGGCGGCACCGGCGCTTAAGGCAGTGACAGCAGGGCCAAGACCCCGGTCTCCCAGCATGTAGTCATTTAGATTGGAGGTTCTTTTGTAGGCGAAATATCCGATTAACAGCATACCAGCCATATAAATGCTAATGGAAATTATTAAAGAAAAATCGATCATAGGAAGACTCCCTTCAAGATGAAATAGATATTTTTTCGTTTAAAAAGAGGAAGCAACCTATTTGTCACTTCCTCCATTGTACATCGTTTGGTATTGTATCATATAGTTGAAGATACATCACCAATACGAGGGCATTTCCTTTTCAATAGCTTTTTGAAACATTTATCAGAACGTTTCGGATGTTGTTTTGGCTTGCATATGAAGCTGCAAGTAGTCCGGTCCGCCTGCCTTGGAATCAGTTCCTGACATGTTGAACCCGCCGAATGGCTGATAACCTACGATTGCACCAGTACAGCCACGGTTGAAATACAAGTTCCCCACATGGAATTCTTCGCGTGCTTTTTCCATGTTAAGGCGATTTGTCGTAATGACAGCCCCAGTCAAACCATATTCAGTGTTATTGGCAATCTCAAGTGCTTCGTTAAAGTCCTTCGCTTTTGTGAAGGCAACGACTGGTCCGAAGATTTCTTCTTGCATCAAGCGTGCCTGCGGATCGACATCAGCAACGATTGTCGGTTGAACGAAGTAGCCTTTAGAGCTATCTCCTTCTCCTCCAGTCAGAATGCGTCCTTCTTGGTTCCCGATTTCAATATAGCTCATGATTTTGTCAAAAGCCGCTTGATCGATAACTGGTCCCATGAAATGATTTTCTACAGGATTACCAACTGTAAGTTGTTTTGTTAATTCAACAGCGCGATCTAATACTTGATCGTATACATCTTCTACGATGACAGCACGGGAACAAGCAGAACATTTTTGTCCAGAGAAGCCAAATGCAGATTTCACGATCGATTGAGCCGCCAATTCAAGATCTGCCTCTTTGTCGACGACCATCGTATCTTTTCCGCCCATTTCAGCGATGACACGCTTCAGCCAAATTTGGCCTTCGTTCACTTCTGAAGCACGTTTGTAAATGCGCAGACCTACATCACGTGAACCTGTGAAGGAAATGAAACGTGTTTTTGGATGATCGACCAGGTAGTCGCCCACTTCGGCTCCGCTTCCTGGAACGAAATTCAACACACCTGCTGGAAGGCCGGCTTCAAGCATCACTTCAACGAATTTAGCAGCAACGATAGGAGTAGTCGAAGCTGGTTTCAACAGGATTGTATTACCAGTAACGATAGCGGCAACAGCTGTACCTGCCATGATCGCAAATGGGAAGTTCCAAGGAGAAATGATGATGCCTACCCCTAATGGAATGTAATCATAGCGGTTAAATTCTCCCGGACGGCTTTGGACAGGCACACCATCTTTAAGAGTCAGCATTTGACGGGCATAAAATTCAAGGAAATCGATTGCTTCCGCTGTATCTGCATCAGCCTCATTCCAAGGTTTTCCCGCTTCTTTTGTCAATAAAGCAGAGAATTCATGCTTTCGTCTGCGAATGATGGCAGCAGCTTTGAACAAAACGTCAGCACGGATTTCCGGCTTCACTTTTTTCCAGCTTTCAAAAGCGGTAACAGCTTCCTGCATGGCTTTTTCAGCAAGGTCCCTATTCGCTTTCGATACTCGGCCGATGACCTCTTGCTTATCTGCAGGGTTATATGAAACGATTTTCTCATCAGTCGTCACTTTCTCTGCCCCGATATAAAGAGGGTAGTCTTGTCCTAAATAGCCCTCAACAGTTTGAAGTGCTTCCTGATATGCTTTTTTGTTTTCCTCGTTTGTAAAATCGACAAATGGTTCGTGTTTATATGAAATCATTGATCATCACACCTTTTAATAGATTTTTTGTAGCAATTAATAATGTTGAATGTATATTTAGCTTCTGACCATCCCTTTGAAGGCAAAGGCAATATTGGATGGCCTTTCTGCAAGCCTTCTCATGAAGTATCCATACCAATCCAGACCATATGGTACATAGACGCGCATTTTGTAACCTTGCTTGACCAATTCGTATTGAGTTTTGTTTCTCATGCCATAAAGCATTTGGAATTCGAATTGTGTATTCGGGATGTCAAACTTCTTAGCCAGCTCTTTTGTATATTCGATGATTTTGTCATCATGTGAGGCAATGGCCGTATAATTACCGTTAAGAAGACTTTGCTTAATCAACTTTTTGTAGTTTTCGTCTACATCATCCTTTTCGGGAAAAGCCACCTCGGCAGATTCCTTGTAGGCACCCTTTACGAGACGCAGGAATGGCTTATATTGGGAAAGGTCCCCTAAATCTTTCTCTGTGCGGAATAAATATGCTTGTAAAACAGTACTTATGCAGCTGTATTTTTCTTTGAACTGTCTAAAGATATCGATTGTTGCCTGACAACGAACTTCATCTTCCATGTCGATCGTGACCATGACTTTATGTTTTTCGGCTGTATCAAGAATTTTCGTCATATTCTCAATCACGAGTTTATGATCGATATCAAGTCCCAAAGAAGTCATCTTCAGAGAAACCTGTGAATCAAGTTTTTCCCTGCTGATCATTTCGATGGTTTCGATGCATTCTGCCGTCCGTTCCTGAGTCACTTCCTTAGAATCAACGAATTCCCCAAGATGGTCGACTGTAACCGACAAGCCGCTATTATTAAGTTGTTTAATGAATTTAACGGAACTTTGGAAATCAGTTCCCCCAATGATCTTTCCAGCAGCAAAATTTCCTCCGCTTTTTTTAGCAATATTATTAAGCAGATTATTTTTAGATAAAAATAAGAAAAAGTCCCTTGTAATGGCTTCCATATAAAGCGCACCCCCTAAGAAGATGTATTTCATAAATTAAGCTTACGATTTTTCGACAATGTTCACAATGTTCTCAAAAAACAATAATTCTGTCTTTTATTTGTCGCTTTTGGACAAAATGAAAGGGGTTTCATTGACTCGCATTTTATGGCAAGAAGGGAAGGTTTATATTTTACGTATAGAGAAACGCTAGAAGAAAGCCTTTAGCAGGAAGAGATGATCGAAAAGAAATCACTATGTGCGTATAAAGGTGGAAACTCGACCATAATCATCCAATGCGTTATAATGAACCTTATTTAACAAGAACGGGTGCAATGGTTCGTAGAAAAAAATGATTGATGAAGCTGTTCGGAGTGTAAATGGGTGAAAACCGTAAATAAATCGGATCGGCAAGCCGGGGAGGATAAGAAATGGGTGCTGTATTTGAAGAACTTAGAGAAACATCAGGTTTGATAATAGCGTTAATAATGGTTTTGGTAATAATGGGGCTGATCGGTTATGCCCTTACGAATGTACATGAATCCGTTGTGTTACCTGTGGTTCGATTCATTAAGAAAATGTTTAGTCGAAAATAGATGAAGTCGATACATAAGCACTTGTCCCAAATCCATAACAAGCCCCTGTTTAAAGAAATCCCTGCAGGGTTTGTCTAAAAGGGACAAAAGAACCGTAAAATGTTTTTTACCTGTCAAAGAAAATCATAAAACCCCCGCTTCTAATGGAAGTGGGGGATTTTAAATTTGCAAGTGTATCGATGTTGTTGAATCACATATGTTTGGAATGAAAACCTCCTTTAATTATAAAACTTTTTTACCTATGCCTATAATAATCTCATGCACGGAAGCTCCATAGTCATAAGTGAACTTTGAAAAGTTGTAGGCATTTAGAATGAAGGTTTTATCAATAATCCAGCCTTGGGCAAGTCTATTTATCCTTGGAGAGGTCAAATACGAAACAAGGTCATGGGGAACGAATTATCGTGGTTCGCTGGCGATTCATACTAGTCATAAAGTGGATAAGGCTTTCAGTAGCAAGGCCAATCCTGTTGTTGCTTAGTAGGCATGGATACTCAAAGGACAACCTCCCAACTGGTATGATCATTGGCGTATGTAAGTTTGAAAATTGTTTAAAGGTAGGGGATTCGCTTGGGAAGTTCAGGACATGCAGCTACTGGATGGCTTTATTCCATTGAAAGGAAAGCTTGGATTTTGGGTGCATGTATTATATTGGACGAAGTTAAGAAGTGATTTTGGAGAAGAACGCTTGCCACTACCTTTCAAATTCGTCCATTATACGCTATCAAACTGGTGCGCTGCATAGGGGTGAGTCGTTACGCTTAAAGGAATTTAAAAATCATGCGGACGTTGAACGTTTATAATCCGGCCATTAAAGAAACGTCCTCCGTTTTCCTAATACCAACACATGCTCTCTCCTTAAATATTAAAATAATCGTCTGACTTTGCGTCAGCATCTATGCTCCGAATCGCCTTCATGATTTTCTTTAATACTCCGGCTGATGGCACATACTTAGGATCGCTGCAAACTCTGCTTATCGTATTACGTGAGATTCCAGACGCACTTACAAATTCCTCTTGTGAATATCCATGCTTATCGATGAATTTCCCGACCTTACTTCGCGCTTTCCCTTTCCCGAATCTAAACATTTTGATAACCTCCTAGATTTAATTTACTAGCAGTCTCGTCCAACTTGCACAAAAATATACGCATAGTTTCGCAAATATTTGGTATCTAGGCCAACTATGTGTAACAGGATATGAACATGAAAGCGAAAAGGTTGAAAATCAGGGTCGTTAAATATGTGTGAGGTTGAGAAGTTTGCTACTTAAACTAGCGGGCAGAATAAACGATTAACTATATAGGATAAGAGATTCCGCCTTTCGCATGAGACCCGAACTTTTCATGTTGGGCCACAAATCTACTCAACGAGCATGGGGCGGATTCTTTTGGTCGGAACTAACTCTATTTGAACGGTTCCTGCGGTCTTTCTACAAAGATGTCAGGATGTATGATGAGGCTCTAAAAACTGATTTAATCGAAACTAACAATAATATATTATTGTAATAATTGTATTTATTTCCATATCCATTATAATAATAAGTGGGATATTGTAAGCGGAAACACTGAATGAATTGGTTAAATCTCGTAAAAAGTAGGAGGGAATCATGGGAAGATTAGTTCATTTCGAAATTCATGTAGATGATATGGAACGGGCAAAGAAGTTTTATGGAGAGGTATTCGGATGGTCATTTCAAGATTGGAGTGATTATGCGGGAATGCCTTACTTTGGAGCAGTAACTGGCGATGACAATGAACCTGGGGTCAATGGAGCTTTGATGCAGCGTCAAAGTGCTCCGCCGGAAACAAACCAAGCTTTAAATGGATTTGCTTGTACAATGGGAGTGGAGAATTACGATTTAACGGAAGCTAAAATAATTGAGATTGGCGGTAAGGTCGCCAAGCCCAAATATGCCCTGCCTGGAATGGCGTGGCAAGGATACTATATTGATACCGAAGGCAATATATTCGGAATTCATCAACCTGATGTGAATGCAAAATAGATTTGATGATAGGTGAATGAAACATGAAATTACACGACACGGCAGGCATGCTTGAAAATGTACGCAATATCTGTCTTGCGCTGCCCGAAGCTGTCGAACTTATTGATGGTTTCGGTCACAATACTTTTAAAATCAAGGGAAAATCCTTCGTGATTTCAGGTGAAAGTGAGAATGGATTCAGCTTGTCGTTCAAGTCAGATCGGGAAACCCAAGAATTATTGCTACAGAAAGAGAATTTTTTCAAAACACCGTATATAGGACATCACGGCTGGGTCTCCATTCAAAATCCGGATAGGGAAGACTGGGGTGAATTGACCATTCTAATTCAAGAAGCCTATTTACGTGCGGCGCCGAAGCGTTTGGTTAAGAAATACGAAGAGTTTCATAAAAAGTGAAGAAAGGCGGATGATCTGCCTTCTTCACTTTTTTACTTTCTTTTATCTGCTTTACAGATACTGATAGATAAAAATAACGACTTAATCTATACACACATAGCTTAAAGAAAAAAGCTCCTAATGTATTGGAGCGGCCAAGAAAGTTCAGGGTAATAGGCACTCCTGAATTTGCAACATTAATAGGTTGTCTCCGTCAGAAAAGAAAGTCTAAAATATATGTAAGGATGTTTCTACAAAAGATTGATGGTTATCTGCATAAGCAGCTATCTATAAAAATTGAGAAAATCAATCATGGTTCGATTGACGGAAAGGTGTATGGTTGAAGTGAATGTTGAATCTTTTTTTTCTGAAAACATTAAAGTGGCACTTAAGAATGATCCACCTGGTGCATGGATGCCAGATTTGCCAGATAACTGTATACGCTTGAGTTCAGGCTATCCGGATCCAGCTCTCGTTCCTGCTGAGGAGATTAAAGTAGCAGTAGCCAAACTTCTTGATGAAGAGCAGGATTTGCCTCTCCATTATCTCGGAAGTCCAAGGATTGCAAGACTAAAGCAGCAAATTCAGAAAAGATTGGCTGAGCGTGGAATTTCCGTTTTGGAAGAACAGCTTTTGGTTACATCAGGTGCTTGCCAGGGGATAGATCTTATTGCCCGTATTCTCCTTGATAATACTACTGTTGTAGCTGTAGAATCTCCCACCTATATGGAGGCTTTAGAGATTTTTCAAAACTATACGAATCAGATTATTAGTATACCTATAGATGAAAAGGGACTTCAAACATACCAATTAAAAGAAATGCTGGATGAAAGAAAACGTAAAGGTCTAACCCTGCCGCGCTTTCTATATACCATCCCAACCTTTCAAAATCCAACTGGGACGACCATGACTACTGAGCGGCGGAAGCATTTATTGGAACTTTCCATCGAGTTTGATTTCCTCATTCTAGAGGATGATGCGTACGGAGAATTATCCTTCGACAAAAATCCGCTGCCAATAAAATCATTTGATAAACGTGGTAGAGTCCTCCATGTTGGTTCATTATCCAAGGTAGTGGCGCCAGGAATGCGGATTGGATGGATAGCAGGCGAAAGTGAATTCATTAAGGCTTTAGAGTGGTTTAAAAAAGATTTAGATCATCCATTTTCTCAAAGTACAATGGCAGTATACTTAGAAAACACAAATTTAGAGAAACGACTCGACCTTCTAAAAGATGTGTATCGTGCCAAATGTACTGCGTTAATCCGCTCGATGGAACAATTTCTTCCAGAACCCGTTTCCTGGTATGTACCAGATGGTGGTTACTTTGTATGGGTGAGAATTCCAGGTTTTGATACGTCGCAATTATTATCAAAGGCTCTGGCTGAGGGGGTTTCGTATGTTCCAGGGAAATACTTTTTCTTGGATCAAAAGGATGGAACCGAGTTTCTCCGGCTCTCGTTCAGTTATGCCAATGAGAAGGAAATAATCGAGGGAATTCGAAGACTAGGACAGCTTATCGCACCTAATTTTGAAAATGAATGTTGAACTAATTTTAATGAGCCTACTTCCTTAACCGGGGTAGGTTTTTTGTTAATTAAAGGATTCGTCATCTCATTTACGATGATTTTATCTGTTCTCAAATTAGATGAAATCATTAAATAATAACAGGTGCTTTCCTTCAAAAAGGGAGTTTGCTGCGGCTGGCTTATGGAACTAACGGGGCAGTTTAGTTCATTACAGTTTATAATACGAGTAGACTTTGATTCAGGTTGAGGAGATAAAATAATGCGTTCTTTTTTGAGAAAAGAATTTTGGGATGACAGAAATAAACCTATTCTGTTTATACAATGGGTATTGATAATCTTTGCAATAATATTATATTTCCAAACTTATGACAGTATAGATTATATTCACTCTGGAATTTTAAGATTAATTGCAGGCATAATCACCCTTCTAACAGGAATTGAAAACTACATTGTAAAAAAAGAGATTATATATTTTGGTTCATCCTAACGATAATGTTTTGTGGAATGGGGATAGACATATTAATGTACTAACGGGTGCGTTAGCTGAAGATCAGAATAAGGGAGGTTGCTGGGGCAGCCTTTTTCTTATGGCACTAACGGGGCAGGATAGTTCCATAAGGAATACTGTTAAGTGACATTAAAGTTGTTTAAAAACGTCAGTCATGTTATTCCATTAAAGATCCAGATTGTGGAAGATCACTAAACAAGTAAACTGGATATTTATGTTAAAATAATAGAGGAGATTGTGAAGAAAGTACTTAAGCTAACGTCGCAGTTTAGTGTAACAACAATACAATTTTTTTGCGGCGATGAAAATTGTTAACAACGTCTAAATATTTTTAAAGTGTTACATCCAAGGTGGATGAACAGAGAGATTTAAAATATGCCAAAATAGTGATCAAATATTTTGATCACTACTTTTGGTTCCAAATTCCTATGTCTTCTATTCAATTTAAAATTAAATACCAGAGCAATGATCAATATGGGTTTCCTAAATTATGAATTATATGTTTCTCTGTTTAGATTCACAATATCTTTATGTGAAAATCCAGCTGAAAACTTCTCCATTGCCTTATCCCGTAGGAATGGGGCTTTTTCTTTATTTGCCTTTTTCAATGCTTCCGTTAGTTCCTCTTTTGTTAGTTCTGTGCAGTATGCAGGAGTTCCTGGCTGTTGTCTCCACGAATCACTTAAAGAACCACTATCTACTGCGTCGAAGCCTAGCTCGTTTACTACGTCCATGATTATTTGTTTTTGTGATAGGTCATTACCAGAAATCGCCATGGCAATGCGACCACTAGTACCTTCGGGGGTTCCTTTATTTTCTAAAGTATAAGCTAATTGATTGTTGAAAGCTTTAATGAAAGGTCTACCTAATTGATTTGAAACCCAAACACTTTCAACCATCCCGTTCTCAATTTCTTCAATTTTATTGTCTCTAAAAGGATAATAATTTGAAGTGTCTACAGCGATTACTTCCTCTCCAGCTTTATCTACAATGTTGCGAATGCTTGGCATTACATGAAAAGGGATAGATATTATTAGAACATCAATATTAGTTATTACATCTTCTACACTCACAGGTGTTCCAGCAATCTCTTTTCCTTCTAAACGTTCAATTCCTCGAGCATCTGCGATTTTGACATCATGTCCATTCTTAACTAATTTTTTAGAAATAATTGTCCCTATTGGTCCTGCACCTATAATTCCAAATCTCATTATTGTTCCTCCTAAATATAATTTTATCCGATTATGATTCAATATCAGCTATGGAATTTTCCAATTGCCTCAACGCGAAATTGTCTACATTCCTTTTTTTACAAGCATTAAGGTAATTTAGAGGTAATTGTGTGTTTTGGTTATAAATAATATAATAAACTCATTACTCTTACTTTTGAAGTAGGCAATAAAAAATGATATAGTACACTTTTTTGTACTTTACAGAAGAAAAGGGATGTAAGTATGGCTAGAATATGCAAGGATGGATTTGAAAAAGAGTTTATTAAGGAGCAAAGAGACGTTTATGGTATTGCGTATACCCAAAATATGCTTTCAGGACGCTGGAAGTATCTTATTCTTTGGTTTTTAAAAACAAAAGAACGTCGTTATAGCGAAATTAAAGCTTTTTTATGGGACATTTCACAAGGTTCTCTTACAAAACAGTTGAGAGAATTAGAAACAGATGGATTAATTAAACGAGAGGTTTTTCCTGAGGTACCTCCACGTGTTGAATATTCATTAACAACTAAAGGGCGTGAATTTATCCCAATACTTGATATGATGGAGAATTTCGGCAAAAAATTCGGGGAGAAACCTGAGTAAAATAATAAAATGATATTTTTTATTAATTGGGCCGATATTGTGAAGTGTTGTACTTAAATTAACGGGGGCGTTTCTGAAACAACGGAAACGCACTTTTCTTCTTTAAGTAACCAGCTAATAGAAGCTCAATCTTATTCCATTATAGGGCGCGATTCTTTAATAAGAATCGCTTTTCTTATAGAACTCCCATGAAAATTAAAAAAGCTCAAAATCCAGAAAAAACCACAACAAAATAGACCCAGTAAAAACGCTTTTTAAAAAAAGGC
>NZ_JBHXAS010000025.1:0-50977 GCF_042727425.1 Peribacillus sp. NPDC060253 | reverse complement strand
AGCGAAGAGGTCACACCCGTTCCCATTCCGAACACGGCAGTTAAGCTCTTCAGCGCCGATGGTAGTTGGGGGTTTCCCCCTGTGAGAGTAGGACGTCGCCAAGCAGTTATATATGGAGGATTAGCTCAGCTGGGAGAGCATCTGCCTTACAAGCAGAGGGTCGGCGGTTCGATCCCGTCATCCTCCACCATTTTACACCTGCCGGTGTAGCTCAACTGGTAGAGCAACTGACTTGTAATCAGTAGGTTGGGGGTTCAAGTCCTCTTGCCGGCACCATCTTTTAGGTAGTACAAGCACGAGCCATTAGCTCAGTTGGTAGAGCATCTGACTTTTAATCAGAGGGTCGAAGGTTCGAATCCTTCATGGCTCACCATTTTATATGCGGGTGTGGCGGAATTGGCAGACGCACCAGACTTAGGATCTGGCGCCGCAAGGCGTGGGGGTTCAAGTCCCTTCACCCGCATCTTACATGCGGAAGTAGTTCAGTGGTAGAATACAACCTTGCCAAGGTTGGGGTCGCGGGTTCGAATCCCGTCTTCCGCTCCACTTTTCGTATGTGCCGGGGTGGCGGAACTGGCAGACGCACAGGACTTAAAATCCTGCGGTAGGTGACTACCGTACCGGTTCGATTCCGGTCCTCGGCACCATTATAATGTGCGCCCGTAGCTCAATTGGATAGAGCATCTGACTACGAATCAGAAGGTTGTAGGTTCGACTCCCGCCGGGCGCACCATGTTTTTTTTGCGGGAAGTAGCTCAGCTTGGTAGAGCACTTGGTTTGGGACCAAGGGGTCGCAGGTTCGAATCCTGTCTTCCCGACCACGTGATTTTTAATGAATGGGGCCTTAGCTCAGCTGGGAGAGCGCCTGCCTTGCACGCAGGAGGTCAGCGGTTCGATCCCGCTAGGCTCCACCATTTTTCACTCAAACACTTATATTATTTTGGCGGTGTAGCTCAGCTGGCTAGAGCGTACGGTTCATACCCGTGAGGTCGGGGGTTCGATCCCCTCCGCCGCTACCAATAAATATAAGGACCTTTAGCTCAGCTGGTTAGAGCAGACGGCTCATAACCGTCCGGTCGTAGGTTCGAGTCCTACAAGGTCCACCATATGCATTTTTTTACAAGCCGTGGAGGTATACCCAAGTTCGGCTGAAGGGATCGGTCTTGAAAACCGACAGGGGAGTCAAATCCCGCGGGGGTTCGAATCCCTCTACCTCCTCCATTTTTTCAAAAAAGCAGCAAGTTGTTTTGAAACAACCTTACATAGAGGAAGCGGAATAAACAAGTATACACGAAAACTTGATGCAAATCGTTTCATTATTACCGTCGCGGGGTGGAGCAGTCCGGTAGCTCGTCGGGCTCATAACCCGAAGGTCGCAGGTTCAAATCCTGTCCCCGCAATTATTAGGTCCCGTGGTGTAGCGGTTAACATGCCTGCCTGTCACGCAGGAGATCGCGGGTTCGATTCCCGTCGGGACCGCCATTTTCAATTTAATACATACGTGGCTCAGTAGCTCAGTCGGTAGAGCAAAGGACTGAAAATCCTTGTGTCGGCGGTTCGATTCCGTCCTGAGCCACCATATTTTTCAAATTACGGCGGTTGTGGCGAAGTGGTTAACGCACCTGATTGTGGTTCAGGCATTCGTGGGTTCGATTCCCATCAGTCGCCCCATTTCGCGGGTGTAGTTTAGTGGTAAAACCTCAGCCTTCCAAGCTGATGATGAGGGTTCGATTCCCTTCACCCGCTCCAAATATGGGCCTATAGCTCAGCTGGTTAGAGCGCACGCCTGATAAGCGTGAGGTCGATGGTTCGAGTCCATTTAGGCCCACCATATTCATATTGTTCCGCAGTAGCTCAGTGGTAGAGCATTCGGCTGTTAACCGAACGGTCGTAGGTTCGAGTCCTACCTGCGGAGCCATGGGGAAGTACTCAAGAGGCTGAAGAGGCGCCCCTGCTAAGGGTGTAGGTCGCGCGAGCGGCGCGAGGGTTCAAATCCCTCCTTCTCCGCCATTTGGCCCGTTGGTCAAGCGGTTAAGACACCGCCCTTTCACGGCGGTAACACGGGTTCGAATCCCGTACGGGTCATAACAAAAAAGGAAGCATACATCAATGTATGCTTCTTTTTTTCATTTCTTTTCCTTGATATAACTATCTTTTTGTTTATAGGGGATGTCTCCTAGCTGGGAATCTACATTTTCTTCTGTCAGTGCATCTTCATATTCCCTTTGCTTTTTGTTCGGAATATCTACTCTATTTTTTCCTTCGATATCATTTGCGGCAAATCCTTCATATTCTTCAGGAAATCCATTCGTTTCATCTTCGGTTTTATAAAGATCATTATAATTGTCATGATCGCCTGTGTAATCAGAAGGCGTTTCGGATGTACCGAATTTGGCAACTTCACCAAAGCTATCTTCTTTATCGACCAAATCTTTTCCATGACGATTTTCAAAATGATCTCCCTTGGATGGGATCAGTATGTCCTCTTCAACTGGACGATCTTGTACAGTTCTTCGTTCTGGGGCATGCTCGACACAGTATAGAGTGCTTGGGATTGCTTCAAGTCTTTCAACAGGGATTTCTGTATGGCAGGTTTTACAATGTCCATATGACCCTTCTTCTATAGCATTCAATGCTTCTTCGATTTTATCCATTTCAATTTGTGCATGCTCATCCAGTGCTTGATTCCGTTCCATCTCGAATAGTTCAGTTCCAAGGTCAGCCGGATGATTATCATAAGATGATAATTCCCCTACGGATTCCGTCTGGCTTTTATTCAGAACCGATTGTTCATCATTTTGTATTCTATTTCTGAGTTCATCTTTTTCTTTAAGCAGTTCATGTTTTAACATTTGCGTTTGCTGTATTGTTGCCATATCCATTTCACTCCTTCTATAGTCGTTAACACATTTAATATGGGTAAGAGGGTCGTATTATCTATTACCCGAATCGGAGTAAGGGAAAACAAATGGAGGATTGAAAAAGGACTGAGCGGAATGAGCTCAGTCCTTGAAGATTATATAAGATAGCTGATGAATAATCCTATGACCATAAGTAAGCCAAAGAAGGTGTTTGTTTGGGCCGTGGCTTTCATTGCTGGTACCATCGTGATCGGCTGTGTTTTACCGACGAAGCCTTTGATTGCTGCCATGGCTTTTGGAATGCTTAGGAATGCCAGTAGAACCCACGCTGTTACACTTCCAGTAAGGACTAGCCCAACAAGCCATAGGTAAGAGAAGGCAAACATGATAGCCATGAATGTAAGGGCATTTTTCCTGCCCATCACCACCGGCATCGTTTTGCGGCCATGTGCCTTATCTCCATCATGGTCACGGAGGTTATTGGATAGGTTGATCAGCCCGACTAATATTCCACTTGGTATGGCAATTAAGATAGCAGTTGAAGAAACATAACCGGTTTGAATGAAAAAGGCGATCAAAATGATCAAAAAGCCCATGAACAATCCTGAAAAAAGTTCCCCGAAAGGTGTATATGAGATAGGCAGGGGGCCACCTGTATAAAGATAACCGACAAGCATGCAGACGAGTCCTACTGCAGCAAGCCACCAAGATGATGCAGCGCAGATATAGATTCCAAGTATCAGTGCGATGGCGTACATGCCAAGAGCTAGGGTCATGATGAGTTTAGGGGTCATCCCATGGCGGACGATTCCGCCGCCAATTCCGACGGATTCCTTCGTATCTAAGCCTCTTTTAAAATCATAGTATTCATTGAATAAGTTTGTTGCAGCTTGAATCAGGATACTTGCAACCATCATGGCTGCGAAGAGCAGCCAATTTACGCCATCTTCCAAAAGCGCAATCACAGTTCCAAGTAAGACTGGGACAAAAGCAGCGGTTAGTGTATGTGGACGAATTAACTCCCACCAAATCTTCCAGGTCCGTTTAAGGGGAATTTCGTCGTATTCTGTTTGCATTATTTCTCTCCTCAAAATCATTATTGGTTGTCTCAAAAGTATAACAAATATTGAAATGTTGCACAAAAGGTTATCCTAATAAGTGTAGGAAAAGTCGGGAATGGTGTCAATTGGATTTCCAGGTTAATTCACTTCCAAAAACAAGGATATTTCTCTTCATTCGCTAAGATTCATATAATAAGGAAAAAAGCAGGAATGAATCGTTCGGTAAAGGGGCGTTTTATTGACATTGGGTTGAAGGGAGGTGTATCTTTAAATAGGTAAAAAAGCTTTTAAAATGTACATTTGGGGGGATTTTTTTGGCTATCTCAGAAGAAACTGAACAGTTTCAGGGGCTGGCTTCAGCTATACAACAGGCGAAGGACTTGAATGATCAAGTTCTATTCAGTCATATTAAGAAAGTTAATTGCACGAACCCCCTTTCATTTTATCAAGCTGGAAGAGAACGGTATGCGGGTGAACGCTTTTTCTGGGAGGACCCTGCAAAGGAAATAACCATCACTGGTTTAGGCAATGTTAAGAAAATCAAAGCGGCATCAAATGCCGAACGTTATAGAGAAGTCGAAAAGAGCTGGATCAAACTGCAGAATACTGCTGTCAAAACAGGGGTGACCGATGTAGAAGCGACCGGTCCTTTACTGTTTGGGGGCTTTTCTTTTGATTATGAATCTAACAGTACGCTCCTTTGGAATCAATTTGGGGATAACCTGTTTTATATACCTGCCTTCATGCTTTCAATAGTGGGGAAACAAGCTTACTTAACGACAAACTTACTTTGTTCACCTGATGATTCAGAAAAACTCTTCATAGATATGATAAATGAACGGGAAGCTTTCCTTTTTGAAAGCTTGGATGGCACTGGATTGGGTTCCAATTCCCTGCTTAAGCAGAGGGAGGTCGACCCTGAGGGATGGAAGCATACGGTCGCAGAGGCCGTAGAGGAAATCAAGACGACAGATCTCGACAAGATTGTTTTGGCAAGGGAGCTACGACTTGAGTTCGAGCGTTCCATTGATTCTGGGAAAGTGCTTGAGCAATTGATTGCTGAACAGCCATTAAGCTATATTTTCAGTTTGGAGGCGGGCGGTGACTGTTTTGTCGGTGCCACTCCTGAACGATTAATTAAGAAAAAGGGAAATGAAGTTTTTTCAACCTGTCTTGCTGGATCGATGGGACGAGGGAAAGATGAGCAAGAAGATGTTAGTCTTGGTGAAGAATTGCTTCATGACCAAAAGAATTTGCAGGAGCACCAATATGTCGTGTCGATGATATCAAAGGCCTTCGATGCTGTATGTGAAAAGGTAATGGTTCCAGCCGAACCGGAACTTATGAAAAACCGCCATATTCAGCATTTGTATACACCGGTACATGGTCTATCCAAAGAAGGTGTCACTATTTTTCAATTCGTGGAAAATCTCCATCCAACACCGGCTATGGGGGGACTTCCAAAAGAAAAGGCTGTTGTCCGAATTCGGGAAATGGAAGGTCTTGAACGCGGCTTTTATGCGGGCCCTTTAGGCTGGGTGGATACGTATGGGAACGGAGAATTTGCTGTAGGGATACGTTCTGCTCTAATACAGAATAATGAGGCATCGCTTTTTGCGGGATGCGGTGTAGTGGAGGATTCAACTCCCGAAAGTGAATTCCGGGAAACGGGAATTAAATTCAATCCGATGTTAAGTGCTTTAGGAGGAAACCTTAATGAATGACCGAGATGCATTGACAGCGTATGCTGCTTCATTTGTCGATGAGCTGGCACAAAATGAGATGAAACATGTGGTCGTGAGCCCAGGGTCACGATCTACGCCTCTCGCTTTGTTGCTCGTAGAACATCCTGATATCAAGATTCATATTAATGTGGATGAGCGATCGGCCGCTTTTTTTGCCCTTGGTCTCGCCAAGGCCTTAAAAGAACCTGTCGGACTTCTTTGTACGTCCGGTACAGCGGCTGCGAACTTTTATCCAGCCGTCATTGAAGCTTTCTATTCAAGGGTGCCACTTATTGTACTTACAGCCGATCGTCCGCATGAGTTGCGTGATGTCGGTGCCCCACAGGCAATCGATCAGATTCATCTGTACGGAAGGCAAGTTAAATGGTTTGTCGAAATGGCACTTCCTGAAAGTACAGATGAGATGATGCGGTATGCGAGAACGATCGGTGCAAGGGCAGTAGCTACTGCGGCCACTGAACCTGCTGGACCTGTACATTTGAATTTTCCGCTTCGTGAACCACTGATTCCGAATCTGGAGGAAGCAAAGGCATATAGGCAAAATAAATTGGCACCTGCCGTGTTGATCGATAGTGGAGAACGTTCACTGTCCGCATCACAAATAGAAGCTGTGACAGCTACATTGTCACAAGCGAAGCAAGGCATCATAGTGTGTGGGGAATTACCGCAACCAGAGATGAAGGAAGCCATCGTCGCATTAGCGGCTAAACTTGGTTTTCCGTTACTGGCTGACCCCCTTTCCCAGCTAAGAAGCGGGAGTCACGACAAAGCCATCATTATTGATACATACGATACGTTTCTACGCGATGAAGCCGCGAAGGCTGCTTTCAAGCCAGACGTGATCTTGCGTTTCGGGGCAATGCCTGTTTCTAAACCTTTATTGTTATTCATGAAAAAACAAAAACAAGCCATCACTTTGGTCGTCGATGGCGGAGCGGGGTGGCGCGAACCAGCCGGCTTGGCAACGAACATGATTTACTGCGATGAGAAAGATTTCTGTAAACGTGTTGGTGAAAAAATTACGGATGCCGCTGATGATGAATGGCTTGGATTATGGCAAACAGTCAACGGAGCGACAAAGAATGCGTTAGCCTCCATTCGAGATGAAGAGGAGTTAAGTGAAGGCAAACTGTTCTCCCTCCTACAGGATATGATGCCAATGGAATCCACATTATTTGTCGGTAATAGTATGCCGATACGTGATTTGGATACGTTCTTTTTGAATAATGGAAAAGGAATCAAAACCTTTGGAAATCGTGGAGCGAATGGCATTGATGGTGTCGTTTCCACTGCGCTTGGGGTAAGTACGGTATCGAAAAATACAGTGCTGGCAATCGGGGATTTAAGCTTTTTCCATGATATGAATGGCCTACTTGCGGCAAAACTTCAAAAACAAAATATCACGATATTGCTGATTAATAATGATGGAGGCGGAATATTCTCCTTCTTGCCGCAGTCAAATGACAGAGAACATTTCGAAACTCTATTCGGCACGCCTCATGGGCTTGATTTTTCCCATACTGCCCAGCTTTATGGCGGTAAATACAACAAAGTGCAAAATTGGGATGAGTTAAAGAAGGTATTTATAGAGTCGTTTGAAATCCAAGGTTTGAAAATAATCGAAGTACCAACAGAAAGAGAATCCAATGTCCAGATGCATCGAAATTTGTGGAGTTTTGTTTCCCAGGAAATAAAAATGGTATTAGATAGGGAAATATCATGAATATTGTCTGCAAGGATGTCACTTATGCTGTTGAAATAACGGGAAATGGAGAACCGCTTGTACTTTTACATGGATTTACGGGAAATCGGGATACGTGGAAATTCCTCATTCCGTTTTTACATGAGAGATATACCATGATCATGGTCGATATTATTGGCCATGGCATGTCTGCGGCACCAGCGGATTTTCATCGATATGAGATGGAACGTGTGGCTGAAGATCTCAAGTATATTTTGGAGAAGCTGCATTTCCCGAAAACCCATATCCTTGGATACTCCATGGGGGGAAGGCTTGCATTGGGTTTTGCCTGTTTGTATCCTGAGTTTGTCGATACATTGATTTTGGAAAGCGCTTCACCCGGTCTTTTAACAGAAGAGGAACGGGAAATCCGAAGGCAAAATGATAGGAAGCTTGCCGAACGGATTCTTGAAAATGGCATGGAAGCATTTGTTGATCAATGGGAAAACATCCCGCTGTTTGAAAGCCAAAAAAGGCTATCATCCAAAACAAGGTTGTCCATAAGGGAGCAGCGGTTAGCCAATGTCCCTACTGGTCTTTCAAATAGCCTTCTTGGTATGGGGACTGGCAGTCAAGCTTCTTACTGGGATGAACTCGATACCCTTGATTTTCCTGTGCTCCTTATAACAGGTGAACTCGACCCAAAGTTTTGTGAAATAGCGGATATGATGAATAAAAAGCTAAAGCGGGCTGAATGGAAAATAATAAGTGATGCCGGGCATGCGATTCATGTGGAAGATGGAGAAAAGTTTGGTAAAATAATAAGTGAGTTTTTAAAACGAAATCAAGGAGGAATTTAGATGACGATACAATGGGAAACTATACGTGAGTATGATGAAATTTTATATGAAAAATATAATGGGATCGCGAAAGTGTCCATCAACCGACCACATGTACATAATGCATTCACGCCAAAAACGACTGCTGAAATGATTGATGCATTCGCAAGAGCGCGTGATGATTCGAGCATAGGTGTCATTATTTTAACGGGTGTAGGCGGCAAAGCATTCTGTTCAGGCGGAGACCAAAAAGTACGCGGAAATGGCGGATATGTTGGTGAAGATAACATTCCACGTCTTAACGTTCTTGATTTGCAACGCTTGATTCGCGTGATTCCAAAACCTGTCGTAGCTATGGTTGCAGGTTATGCAATTGGTGGCGGTAATGTCCTGAATGTGGTATGCGACTTGACGATTGCTGCTGACAATGCGATTTTCGGACAAACTGGACCGAATGTGGGGAGCTTTGATGCAGGATATGGTTCTGGCTACTTAGCGCGTATCGTGGGCCATAAGAAGGCACGTGAGATCTGGTACCTATGCCGTCAATACAATGCTCAGGAAGCGTTGGATATGGGATTGGTCAACACGGTTGTACCATTAGACCAATTAGAAGCGGAAACAGTTAAATGGTGTGAAGAAATGCTTGAGAAGAGCCCAACGGCACTTCGTTTCTTGAAAGCGGCAATGAATGCTGACACTGATGGCCTTGCAGGTCTTCAACAATTGGCTGGCGACGCTACACTTTTATACTATACAACAGAAGAAGCAAAAGAAGGCCGCGATGCATTCAAGGAAAAACGCAATCCGGACTTTGGGCAATTCCCTCGTTTCCCTTAATGGAACGTGTGAATCGATGAGACTGCAGCTTGGCGGATAATCGCCGGGCTGTTTTCTATATCTAAATATAGGAGGGTAAGCAACCATGGCAGAAGAAAAGTTGCCGAACTGGCTGAAAAATCGGGCGCATCTTTCACCGGATCGTCCGGCAATCGAGTTTGAAGGTCATACGTATAGCTTTCTTGAACTACATACATTAACAGAGAAGATGGCTGGAAAGCTAGCGATTAAAGGTCTGAAGGCTGGCGATTCATGCGCGGTTTTACTCCGTAACCATATTGATGGTGTGGTCTTGATCCATGCACTATTTTATCTCGGTGTGAAAATTGTGATGCTGAATAATAAATTAACGGCAAAAGAGCTGTCCTGGCAGATTGAGGACAGTGAGACGGGCTTTTTGGTTTCAGAAGGTTCCTTCTCCGACAAACTCTCCGATGTTGCCGAGATACTTCCGGATTTACACCCTCTTTTAATGGAAGAATTGCCTGAAGGAGGAGCGGCAGAGATTTTGCAGGAGTTTTATCTTGATGATACGGCTACGATCATGTATACATCGGGTACGACAGGAAATCCGAAAGGCGTGATCCAAACATTCGGCAACCATTGGTGGAGTGCCGTCGGGTCGGTTTTAAACCTTGGATTGCATGAGGATGATTCTTGGTATTGTGCCGTTCCGATCTTTCATATTAGCGGACTATCCATCTTGATGAAAAATGTGATTTATGGCATGAAGGTCGTTTTGGCAGAGAGGTTTGATGAAAGGGAAGCAAACCAGAGCATTCAGGAGAATGGCGTGACGATCATCTCGGTCGTGACGGCGATGCTTAACAGGCTGTTGCGTGATTTGAAGGAGACAAGCTATCCCGATGCCTTTCGCTGTATGCTGTTAGGCGGCGGCCCTGCTCCCGTTCATTTACTTGAAGTTTGTAAGGAGAAAGGGATTCCCGTCTATCAGACGTATGGGATGACCGAAACGTCTTCACAGATTGTGACACTGGCACCGGAGTATAGCATGACAAAAATCGGATCAGCGGGAAAACCATTGTTCCCTTCGCAGTTACGGATAGAGCTGGACGGCAATATTTGTGAACCCGGTGCAGCGGGGGAAATCGTGGTTTCGGGTCCGAATGTGACAAAAGGCTATTTCAATCGTATGGACGCTACACAGCAGGCGATTGCAGATGGATGGCTTTATACCGGGGATCTTGGTTTTCTAGATGAGGAAGGCTTTTTATATGTGCTTGACCGACGCTCGGATCTGATCATATCCGGCGGAGAAAATGTTTATCCGGCGGAGATTGAAAGTGTCCTTAGTAAGCATCCTGATGTTTTCGAAGCGGGAGTGACGGGGACTGAAGATGAAAAATGGGGACAGGTACCACTTGCTTTTGTCGTCTTGCATCAAGGAGCGGATCAAAAAGAGAACGACCTGCTGGAGTATTGCAGGGAATTCTTGGCACCCTATAAAATCCCCAGGAACGTGATTTTTTGCGAGGAACTTCCCAGGAATGGTGCAAGCAAGCTGCTGAGAAGGGAACTGAAGAAGAGAATGGGGGACTGGCAATGAAGTTATCCTCCATTTCCCTAAAGGTCATTAAGGCCCCCTTGAAGCGGCCATTTAAGACGCATCTCGAAACGGTAAGTGAACGGGAAGTGATAATTGTCGAGGCCAAGGATAAAGATGGATTGATTGGATACGGAGAAGCCGTTCCTTTTTCAAGTCCTTGGTATACCGAGGAAACGATCAAAACCTGCTTTCATATGTTGGGTGATTTCTTAATACCGTTGACATTGGCCAGTCAGTTTGGACATCCTGATGAGCTGCCAGGCTTATGGAGCGGAATCAGACGGAATGCAATGGCGAAGTCGGCTCTAGAACAGGCAATTCTTGATCTATATGCGAAGCAGAAGGATGTCTATCTCGGACGGCTGTTTGGCGGCGAACGAAGTGAAGTGGCCGCTGGTGTAGTTGTTGCTTCCAATGATATAGAAGATGCGATGCACCAAATCGAGGATTTTTCCGGATTCGGTTATCAGCGTTATAAAATAAAAATCAATCCTCAAAATGATTTGGAGTTTTTAGCGGAAATACGTCGGGCCTATCCCGATATCCCACTAATGGCAGATGCCAATTCAGCGTACACTCTTGATGACATCCCACATCTGCAGAAGCTTGATGTGTTTAAGTTGATGATGATTGAGCAGCCGCTAGGTCATGACGACATTGTTGAACATTCCATTTTGCAAAAACAATTGCAGACACCTATTTGCCTAGATGAAAGCATCAATTCATATCATGACGCCAAAAGTGCGATGTCACTCAGGAGCTGTGGGGTTATCAACATTAAGATGGCAAAAGTCGGCGGCTGGACGGAAGCGGTCAAAGTCCATGATCTATGTGTGGAAAATGGCGTGCCCGTTTGGTGCGGGGGGATGATTGAATTTGGCATATCACGTGCCCATAATATCGCTCTTGCCACTTTAAAAGGGTTCACGATTCCCGGGGATATATCATCCTCATCCCGCTATTGGGAAGGGGATATAATCAATCCGGAAGTCATTGTCGAAGATGGCATGATCCAGGTTCCAAAAAAAGCCGGAATCGGTTTTTCCATCAATGAAAAGCGGCTAAAAGATTTGACTACATATAGTAAAATTTACAAATGAAAACATCAAAAGAGGTGCATATCCCACCTCTTTTTAAATGTAATGATATTCCTCTGACAGCTTTATCTGCTGCATGCCTTTTAAATCTTCGGTATATATTTCTTCACCCATTTAGTGCTTTTTAGACGGATAACCCACCCTTTTAGTAAATGATTTTAATAGGATACTAACAAATATTTTACATTGGCCCTCTAATGCTTTTATAAAATGTCATTTCCTTTAAATGGCGCGATGATGAATATTTTTTTTGGAAAATGGGGCTTTGTCTATTTTTTCTATAATGGATTATTTTGTATAATGAGATGAAAGTATAAAAACTAAGTAAAAGGGAGGGAGAGTATATGAAAAAACCGTACCTTATCGCAGAAATCCTATTAAGAAGGGGTATGCCCGACTATGTCATTAAAGAACTGACGGCATTGGAGGAGTGTGAACTGTTTCTTTTGAAGAGAAAATGGGGTCAATATAATCGAAAGACGGGTGCTTAATTGAAAACTAAAAGGGAACCGCTTTTACGTTCTGACCGGTCCCCATGTGCTTTACTGTTTTTTTAGCCGGTACCTATTGACCGGACGGCCAATGCTTCCATATTGGACGTCAAGCTGAAGGACATCTTCGTCGTGTAAGTATTCAAGATAGCGCCGGGCTGTAACTCTGGCAATTCCAATTCCATCGGCCACCTCTTCTGCGGATAAGGCTCCAGGCATCGTTTTTATGAATTTCGTCACTTGCTCAAGCGTCGCACCATTCAATCCTTTAGGAACATCGTATTTCGGACTGGTTTCAGAAGGTGTTTTATTTTGAAAGAGAATTCGGTCGAGTTGATTTTGAGAGATTTGATGGTCCGGTTCAACCTCCATCCGAAAAGCAAAATATTGTTCAAGCGTATGCTTTAGCCTTTCAAATTTAAATGGCTTGATTAAATAGTCAAAAGCCCCGTTTTGTATCATTTTTCGGATCGTTTTCTGGTCATTGGCTGCCGAAATGATGATGACATCCACATCCATTTGTTCTTTTCTTATTTGATAGAGTGTATCAACCCCGTTTAAAGCAGGCATGAAGATGTCCAAAATGACAAGATCGGGTTTAGACTGCCTGATTTTTTCCAGACCCTCAAGTCCATTGGAAGCTGTATCAAAGACTTTAAAAGAAGGCAGGCGCTCGATGAATTGTTTGTTAACCTCTTGGACCATTGGGTCGTCTTCAATTAAAAGTACACGAATTTCATTAGTCATTTTGGTTCTCCTCTATATCATGCATGGGAAAGGAAAGAAAAAAGCTTGTCCCTTCGTTATGCCGTGTCGTGAATTTCATTTCGCCGTTCGCTTTTTTTACAATTTGATTTATTAAATAAAGGCCAATTCCTGATCCTTCCGCACCTTTTGTTGTAAAACCATATTCGAATATATCTTCATGAATGTCCTCGGGAATACCGGGTCCGTTATCCTCGAGGACGATTTGACAATGTCGTTCATCCTGGTAGATGGATAGATAAACCTGTTTTATGTCCTCTTCGCAATGTTTTAGCGCGGCGAAAGAATTTTCGATCAAGTTTCCGATTATCAAAACAAAATCGTGATGATCCATATCAGTTGGAAAGTGGTCCAATTTCATGTGCTTATCCATTATGAGTTCGATTCCGAGTTCCCGTCCCAAAGAGATCTTGCTTAATATAAGCCCCACAATATTATCATCGTGAATATGCTTCGTTAAAAACCTGGTCAATTCCTCTTGCTCTTCCGTGATTTGAAAAATGTAATGCAGTGCTTCGTCAAGATTCCCCAGCTGGATCAATCCTGCTATCGTATGAAGTTTGTTCATATGCTCATGGTTTTGAACGCGCAGGGCTTCAACGAATGCTTTGACACTGGTCAACTCTTCAGCAAGCTTCGTCACATCGGTGCGATCCTGGAAAATGGCCACGGCACCAATCGTTTTATCCGCAATCTTTATCGGTACCCGGTTGCTTACAATATTCCTGTTTTGAACCGAGATTTCCTGATTGAAGATGGGGGATGTCCGGTCGAGCACTTCCGGGAGACGGGTATCATGTATAATATCATTGATATTCTTGCCTATTACCGCACCGTTAATTTTGAATATTTGCTTAGCCTTTTCATTGAAAATCGTGATGGTCTGATTATTATCTATGGCAATGACCCCTTCATGCATGGCATTGAAGGCAGCGGTCCTTTCGACTAACATCCGTGTAATTTCATGTGGTTCAAGTTGGAAGGTCTCTTTTTTTATCTGCCTGGCCATGAGCCATGAACCACATGCACCGAATAGAAGTGTAAGAAAAAGGATAATCGCGATTTCGCCTCTCAAATCCTTGATTAATTCCGGGATTGTCGGCAAGATATTCCCAACCAGAACAACGCCGATTTGCTCGTTTTCCTTATCAAGAATCGGGACAAAGGCACGTATGGAAATGCCTAGTTCGCCAGCCGCCTTTGAAATGTACTCGTGTTCAGCAAAGGCAGCGCTTTCGTCGTTGCTGTTCGATGGGGTCCCCAATTGACTGAACACTGGATGTGAATAGCGTATATGCTGATTGTTGAGCACAACTATATAATCTGCTTGATGGAATTTCCTTAAGTTTTCAATCATCGGGTTCAGTTGCTTCCAGCCTTCGGGCTCGCGAACAAATTTTTGAACTTCAGGGAGCTCGGCAATGGTGTGGGCAGTGATCATGGAGCGTTTGCCGATTTCGTCTTCCCTGACTGAAACGATATTTCCAAATATAAAAATCCCGCCTATAAGTATCGAAAAAGCGACGATTACGAATGATAGCAGGGTGATTTTGAATTGAATGGGCATATGAAAGGATTTATCCATTATTTTTCCTCCATTACTTCTATACTTTATAGTAACAGAATTTCTATCTCTTTTCGCTGTTTTTCGCGCATTGTATTACGACAGTAAAATGGCTGTGATAGAATAGAAATAATATGAAGTGAGCGGTAAGGAGTTGTCGATATGCGTGCATTATGGGGGTATTTCATTTTAATTGGCATGGGGCTTTTGATAGCCGTCTATATATCGTTTCAATCGTTCTTTACCAGCTTCGGTTTCAATTTGCCGAAGGATGAGGAGCAGGTGGGGATGGAGGATCAGATCGTAATTAAGTTCAGTCATGTCGTCGCAGAAAATACACCTAAAGGGCTGGCTGCGAACCGATTCGCCAAACTTGTGGATGAATATACAGATCATCGTGTCAAAATTGAAGTTTATCCTAATCAATCCTTATATAGTGATCATGAAGAAATCGATGCGTTACACGAAAACAAGGTACAGATGATTGCTCCAACTACATCCAAAATTACGAACATATCAAAAAAATGGATGCTTTTGGACCTTCCTTACGTTTTTCCTACCGACGCTGCCTTGCAGGAAGCTTTGAATGGAGAAGTGGGAGAAGAGCTGCTTACGCATTTAAATACCATGGATATCGAGGGTCTCGCATTCTGGTCGAATAACTACAAGCAGATTACAAGTAATAAACCGATACGGCATCCAAGTGATTTTGCAGGAAAGAATTTTAGAATCATGCCAAGTGCAGTCCTGGAAAGCCAATTCACGCATTTTGGGGCAACCACATCGGAGCTGGAATTTAATGATACGTTTAAAAGTCTTGAAATCAATAAGACGGACAGCCAGGAAAATACGATCTCGAATATCTATTCCAAGAAATTATATGAGGTGCAAAAATATTTAACGATCAGTGATCACGGGTATCTAGGGTATGTCGTCATGATAAACAAGCCGTTTTGGGACAAGCTTCCACTGGATATTCAGCAGGAAATCCAACGAGCAATGGACGATACAACCAAATGGCTATGGATCAAATCAAATGAATTGAATCAGGAGCAACTTCGGGAAATCAAGCAAAAATCTAACATCGACATTTATACATTGTCAGATGAAGAAAAGAAAGAGTGGATGGATGAGATGACGGTCATCTATCCAGAATTCGAGGCTACGATTGGAACGGAATTGATGAGGAAAATGGAGAAAATTCGCGAGAAGTATTTAAAAGAATAACGAACGTAAGGGAATCCCCATTGAAAGGGGTTCCCTTTTTCTTTATCGTTCCCGATAGAATTACTCGTCTTGATTTTGTAAAAAATCAATCATTTCTTCATAATCATATGTTTTTAACACCAAACCATTTTCATCGAACACGATGAATGCAGGTTCTTTCTTTAATTCAAGTTTTGGATAGTGCTCATTCAATGACTTGTAAGATGCTTCATTTGTAATTGGGCTCACATTGGTTATATTACTCTCTTCTAGTAAATCAAATGTAATTTCTTTACCAACGGCTTGGAGCGAATACTTATGACCCTCACTAGGCAAAAGATTCGGATGAATTCTAGCGAAATCATCTTTTTCATCCGTGCACGCAACTAGCATTGATAGGAGTAGAAGCACTAAACTTCCATTTATGATCTTTTTCATATTCTCCCCTCTCTATACTTAATTTGATTATTTCATAAATTGTAATAATTAAAGCTTATCACAGGTTACTTAAGAACAAGAGGCTATCAGCAATCAATTTGCTTTGTCAAGAACCGAAACTCCAAATTGCTGAAAGCTGACAAAACGAAAATGAACTCTTTAAAGTGCCGGGGTACAAAAAAGAAGCGGATTCAGAGGGATCCGCTTCTTTTTCGTCTATTTCAATGCAGTTTGCAGTGTCTTGATATTTTTTTCCATTAAACTGAAGTAATCTTCACCGGCTTCAATGTCTTTATCCGTCAATACGGAAAGGTTATGGAGCGTAAGTGATTTTGCTCCCATTTCCTTTTGAATGATCTCTGTTAATTTTGAACTGATATTCTGCTCAAAGATGACATAGTTCAAGTTTTCTTTATTAGCCATGGTAACGATTTTTTCCAGATCCTTTTGAGAAGGCTCGTTTGAAGACGTTAGCCCTGTGACACCAATCTGTTCAAGTCCATATCGTTCCTCCCAATAACCATAAGCGGAATGCGAAACGATGATCTTATTGGTACGGCCAGATTCGATTGTCGTCGCGAATTTTTTATCGAGTGCCTTCAGCTTTTCGGAAAGTTCGTTGAATCGGCTGTTGAAATATTCTTCCTGTTCAGGCATTTTTTTCGTTAATTCTTCCTTGATGCTTTTAGCCATTTCAATGGAATAGATGGGATCCAACCACAAATGGGGATTAACGCCACCATGATCATGACCGTCTTCTTCATGTGCATGTTCGTGTTCATTTTCATCTAGATGAACCGTTTCACCTACAGCGACTGTGGTGACGCCCTCTTTGCTTAAAATCGGTTTAGCTTTGGTTACGAAGCCTTCAAGATGATAACCAATATAGAAAAATAGGTCTGACTCAGCCATTTTTACAATATCCTTTTGAGAGGGATCAAACGAGTGTTCATCCGTTCCGGGGGGATATACCGTTTCGACGTTTACGTACTCCCCGCCAATAGCTTCCGTGAAGTATTGTAAAGGGTAAACCGTCGTGTAGACGTTTAAAATGTTTTTATCAGTATGGTTAGTTTCTCCCTTTAAATTGCCACAGCCTGAAAGAAATAGCGCTGTAACTAGAAAAAGGGAGAGTAGTACTCTTTTTTTCATGTATAACTCTCCTTATTAGATAATTCGTATTGATTACGATTTGAGTTTTATATGTTAAAAACGAAATGATTCCGATTTGACTTCTGTATAATACAAAAGATTACACAAGAAAGCAAGGTTTTTTCTAATGATTTTCACCTTTTTTCTTTTTTTCTGGAACAAGGTCAATGCCTCCTGGATGAAATGGATGACATTTAAGAATCCGGACGATGGCTAACCAGCTTCCTTTTATCGGACCGAACCGATTTATCGCTTCTAATCCATAATGGGAACAAGTCGGATAAAAACGGCAGGTGGGTGGTTTTAATGGAGAAATGGCAACTTGGTAAAAACGGATGATTCCCATTAATATTTTTTTCAAAATGTTTTCATCCCTTTTCGAGTAAATTCACTACCTCCAATTATAGCATATTTTCTAAATTTCCAATAAGGTAAACATATTGGAAATCCGAGCTGAATAATAAGAATTAATTTTAAAGGATGAAATATATTGTTATTCAAGGTAAAATGGAGATGACATACTATTAAGGAGTGAATTAAATGCCTTCAGTTGAAAGCTTTGAATTAGATCATAACGCTGTTAAAGCCCCATATGTTAGACATTGCGGTGTCCATAAGGTAGGAACAGATGGTGTTGTTAATAAATTTGATATCCGTTTTTGCCAGCCGAATAAACAAGCGATGAAGCCTGATACGATCCACACATTGGAACATTTGCTAGCATTCAATATCCGTAAGCATTCTGAACGATACGATCATTTTGATATTATCGATATTTCGCCTATGGGATGTCAAACAGGTTATTACCTTGTGGTCAGCGGTGAGCCGACAGTAACGGAAATAATCGATGTTCTTGAAGATACATTCAAGGATGCCGTTACAATTACAGAAATTCCTGCAGCAAATGAAAAACAATGCGGGCAAGCAAAATTGCATGACCTTGAAGGAGCAAAGAAATTAATGAATTTCTGGCTTTCACAAGATAAAGAAGATCTTCATAAAGTTTTCGGTTAATAAAAAAATGAAAAAGTTCCTGTCATTAAATTGACAGGAACTTTTTTCATTTTTCGGGCTCTTCATTTTTTGCGTCATCTTCAGGCAAAGGATCAATAGGATCCACTGTATGCTTGTAGCTGTAACCTTTTCCAATCGTTAGAACGGATAATGCCAATACAATCAGAATCACGATGATGGAGATCACTAAAACCGTAACCATACTTTACAGCTCCTATCGGTTCCATTTTAGTTTCATTTTAGCATAAGAACAGGATCAGAAAATGTTTCAATTTTTGAATAGAGGGAATCATAAAGGTATAACCAACTTACGGAGGTAGATATTTATGGCCCAGAAAAAATTAGGAACTTTAGTGAATAAGGAAATTGCAAACTTCAGTGTTCTTTATACGAAAATTCATAATTACCACTGGTTCGTGAATGGACCTCACTTCTTTGAACTTCACCAAAAATTGGAAGAGTTATATGTAGAAGTGACATCCAATTATGACGAATTGGCCGAACGACTATTGGCCATTGGTGAAAAACCGGTTGCTACCCTTAAAGAGTACATGGTATTAACTACGATTGAAGAAGCAACAGGTAACGAAAATACTGAAGATATGGTTCAAAGCGTCATCAACGACTTCGAGAAGCTATCTGAAGAGTTCTTAGAAATCATTGCAGTGGCTGAAGAAGAAGATCCGGTTACAGCTGATATGCTGACAGGCATGAAGAAAAGCTTAAACAAACATGCTTGGATGCTGCGTGCGTACTTAGGACATTAAGGTTAAGGGAAAAGCTCTGCTTCGGTAGGGCTTTTTTTTTATGGACGAAGAAAATTAAAACAACAAAAAAGGCATCCATCAAAGGAGGGACACCTGACAAAGTATGTATTAATGAATATTCCTAGGCGGAAAATGTGTAGGTTTCGTGTCGTTCATGCTACTTTGTGCGAACTTCCCTTTTAATGTTTCAATAATGTAAAGGCCCATTAGATTAGTTAGTTCTTGATCATCCATCTCTTGAAGCAATTCGAAAATTTCCTTACGGTCCAGTTGTTCCAGAACCGCAAAAGTAAGCATATCAATATCCTCTTCATCGCCAGTCAACTTATTACGGTACATATTGTATAATTCTTCAATTAACTTCAAAACTTTCACCTCACATTTCTTAGAAATCCGTTATCTCCTTATATGTAGGTTATCAAAAAAACCTCTGGGTGCATATAAAAATTTGAAGGATGCTTGGGCTTATTATATGTTTTACCCTTTGAAAGATACTTTAATCTATTATTTAACAACTTTGTCCTTCTATAAACAAAATTTTCCATTGTATGAAGTGGGGAATTACGTGAAAAAATAAGCGTAGGATATTTGGAAAGGGTGGATGAATGTGTCTGAAAAAAGGAAAAAGTATTACATTTGGCTTCCGAATGGGCAGATAACACAAGATAGAGAAAGTTCTCCGTGGAATTTCGAGATTGAGGCCACCGATAACGAAGTCCTCCAGTTACGTGAGTTATTTGATTATAATTATTCAATAGGGGAAGAAAACTTTTACCGGGCACATGTCCCATACCTTCAATATCATTTTGACCGCGAAAATGATAAACAAGATATCACACTCCAAAAAATTTACGAAATGATTTATCAACTTGGTACTGAAGAAGGAAGACAGCATATAGAAAGTATGGGGATTTTACAGGCAAAACCAACAGACGATGGCCTCGAGTATTGAGGGGCCATCGTTTTTTCGATGTGATGAAGATTCTTGCTAGATAGTAGGTTATTTTATCCATATAATGAGTAATGAGTCCAATAAATTTAATGATTATTTCTTATATGGAGAGAAGGGGAAAAATGAACCGGTTTTTTGATAAGAATGGATATATGGTGGAATTCTCCGAGGATCCCGTTTTTGGGGAGTCCTGGCATGTTTTTGTGCTCAGCAGGTATAAGAGAAGGTGGGTATTGACTAAACACAGAGAGCGGGGATTGGAATTCCCGGGAGGTAAGCGAGAAGCAGGAGAGTCGATTGAAGAAGCAGCTATAAGGGAAGTGTATGAAGAAACGGGGGGATTGGTTGGGCAACTGCGATTTTTGGGACAATATAAAGTACATGATCCGATAAAACCAATCATTAAATCGATATACTTTGCTAATTTACGTGAGGTGGAAAAGAAAGAAGATTACCTGGAAACCGACGGTCCGATCTTCTTGGATATATTGCCTGAGGTACTTGGCGATGAGTTTAGTTTCATCATGAAAGATAAAATCGTGCCGTTGAGCATATCAAGGCTGGATGATGGCTTTTTGCTGAGAAACGAGTGAATTGCCGGAACTCACGAGTAAATGGACGAAATTTACGAGTAAATGACTAAAATTCACGAGTAAATTGCCGGAACCCACGAGTAAACGCGAGAAACCCGCGGGTAATGCCACAAATTTGGCAATGAAAATGAAACTGCCGAGGGTTATCGGCAGTTAGGTTAGTCTTTGATTAGTTTTCGCTCGAGCAGTTCTACAAGTTGATACATGATGGTAGCAAAGACGGCGATGATCATCAAGGCAAGCATGACGAGGGTGAAGTTGAAGACTTGAAAGCCATAAATGATTAGGTAGCCTAGTCCTTTTGCCGAGACAAGGAATTCTCCGACGATTACGCCGACCCAGGACAGGCCGACATTCACTTTCAATGTCGAGATGATGGTTGGGAAGCAGGCTGGTAATATGGCTTCCCGGAAGGACTGAGCCCTTGTGGCACCGAATGTCTGCAACACCTTCAGGTAGTTCGGATCAACTTCTCGGAATGCGGTGTAGACGACGATGGTGGTGATGATGATGGAGATGATCGCCCCCATCGATATGATGGATGGAAAGCCAGGGCCGAATGCTACGATGATGATGGGCCCGAGTGCTACTTTCGGCATGGCATTTAAAATGACGAGATATGGGTCAAGTGTCCTTGATAATCTTGGTGACCACCATAGCAGGGATGCGAGGACTGTTCCAAGAAGTGTCCCGATGATAAAGCCTAAAACGGTCTCGAATAGCGTCACGCCCGAATGCGAAAGCAGTGTTCCATCGCCCAATTTCTGTATGAAAAGATGCCACACTTTAGATGGGGAGCTGAAGATGAGCGGGTCGATCCATTTCATCCGTGAAAAAAGCTCCCAACTGCTGAAAAAAACAATGAAAATCAGGATCTGATAAAAACGGATGAGCCTGTTTTCCTTTTTTAAAGAGGTTTTATATTGGTTATGAAGTTGTTCAATATTCAAGGCTCTCAAGCTCCTTCCAGATCGTTTGGAATAGTATCTGATACTGTGGATGGTTGCGTGCATGGAAAGGCGTCAGCTCGCGCAGTTCATCGGGCACCTCGAATGTCTTGTGCAAGCTTCCGGGGTTCGCGGAAAACAAATGAATGCGGTCGCTCATTGCAATGGCTTCACCGATATCATGGGTGACGAGCACGGCTGTCTTTCCGAAGGATTTCAGGGTTTCAAAAACAAGGTCTTCCAACTTCAGCTTCGTTTGGTAATCAAGAGCCGAGAAGGGTTCATCAAGCAAAAGGATTTTGGGGTCGACCGCTAGTGTCCGTGCCAATGCAGCCCTTTGCCTCATTCCTCCTGAGAGTTCGCGCGGATATAATTTTCCGGTGCCTCCCAATCCAACATCACTTAAAAGTTTCAGCGTTTTTATTCTCTCAAGACCTTCATCCTTATTAATCAGTTTCAATCCTAATAAAACATTTTCTTCTATCGTCTTCCATGGAAATAGATAATCCTGCTGCAGCATATAGCCGATTGAAAGATCACTATCAGCATTCAGCGGTTTGTCTTCTAGCAGGATCTTTCCAGAAGTGGGCGGAAATAACCCGGCGATGATGGAAAGCAGAGTGGTCTTTCCGCAGCCGCTCGGACCTAGAAAAGAGACGAATTCACCTTTTTCAATGTCGAGGGAAATGTCCGCGAGTGCGGTCGCTGCCGTCTGATTTGAAAAATAAGTATGGTGAATGTCTTGGATTTTTAAAAAGCTCATCTGACATCCTCCTTACCTTAGCTAAGCTATTTTGCAACTTTTTCAGCAAATTCCGTATTGACCAGTTCATCATGGCTTATTCGTGAAGGAAGCTCGCCGGCTTCATCCATGATGTTTTGCAGGTTGTTCCATTCTTCTTCATCAAGAATAGGGTCGGTGGCAAAGGATCCTTGTTCTTTGTAACGGTTGATAACTGTTTCCATCGTATCAATATTGGTATCCTCAAAATACGGCTGAATGACTTCGGCAATTTCGGCAGCGTCATTTTCCTGAACCCAATCCTGTGCTTTTTTCAATGCTTTTGTGAATTTCTCGACGGTCTCTTTGTCCTCTTTCAAATAGCTTTCTTTAGCCATATACACTGTATAGGGAAGATGCCCGGACTCGGTGCCGAAAGAAGCGACGATATAGCCTTTTCCTTCTTTTTCAAATACACTGGCCGTTGGTTCGAACAATTGAACAAAATCCCCGGTCCCGGAAGCGAAGGCAGTTGCGACATTCGCAAAATCAATATTCTGTATGAGGTTCAAATCATTATGCGGGTCTATGTTATGTTTTTTCAATACGAACTCGCCGGCCATCTGCGGCATACCGCCTTTTCGTTGGCCTAGGAATGTAGAGTTTTTCAGCATATCCCAATTGAAGTTGTCAATTTTTTCACGTGAAACAAGAAACGTTCCATCCGTCTGTGTTAATTGAGCGAAGTTGATGACAGGATCGTTCGGACCTTGAGCTTGAACATAGATTGATGTTTCAGAGCCAACAAGAGCAATATCCGCTCCATCGGAAAGGAGTGTGGTCATCGTCTTGTCGCCGCCTGCCGTCGTTTTCAAATCAATGGTTAGGCCCTCCTCTTTAAAAAATCCCTTTTCAATCGCTACATATTGCGGTGTATAGAAAAGGGAGCGGGTTACTTCGGCCACCCTGACCTTCGTTGTTTCCTTGTTCTTGTTGCCGCATGCTCCGAGCGGGATAACCAGCATGCACAGAAGTAAGAATACGACACCTGCTTTACACCATTTTTTCAAAATTCCTTCCTCCTTGATATATAGGTATTTTGCCTACATTATCGTATGAACGGAAGTGAAAAATGTGAATGCCTATCAGGGGATAAAAACAAGCGGATGTTTTACAATAAGATTAAGGAGAAAGGAGAGTGGAAATTGGAGAACGGAACGATTATTTCAAAACGGCGGTTTCCATCACCGCATCCACAAATCCATCTTTATTCAGTTACATACATATCACAAGGCTTGAAGGTAAAGGGGTTACTGGCTGAACCGGTCGATGGTGAAGTTCATGATGCCTTCTTATATTTACGCGGCGGGATAAAAAATGTCGGAAAGGTGAGGCCCGCAAGGATTGTGCAGTATGCTGTTGAGGGATTCATCGTTTTTGCCCCTTTTTATCGTGGGAATCAAGGCGGAGAGGGAGATGAGGACTTTGGAGGCGAAGATCGGTTCGATGCGATATCAGGGTTCAATCTTCTTGAACAGCACCCTCGAGTGAACAAGGAGCACATTCATATCCTTGGATTTTCCCGTGGCGGCATCATGGCGCTTTGGACGGGGATATACTGTAAGAATGCAGCGTCGATTGTAACTTGGGGAGGTGTATCAGATATGTTTTTAACATATGTCGAACGGGTCGATATGCGTCGGATGATGAAACGGGTAATCGGCGGCACACCTAAAAAATGCCCTGATCAATATGAATACCGTACGCCATTGTTTGCAATTGAAGATTTAAATGTACCGGTTCTGATCATTCATGGTGAAAAAGATGATAATGTTGCGATTGAACACGCATACCGGTTGGAGAAAAGGTTGAAAATGCATGGCAAAGAGGTGGAAAGCTGGTATTTTCCCCAATTCACACATTACTTCCCACCAGCCGTCAACAGAAAAGTAGTTGAAGATTTAACATCTTGGATGAAAAATAAAACCGAAAAATGATAGAATGAAGTATATTATAAGTATATTGGCAAGAGGAGGAGATACACATGGGCATGCCTATGGAACTCAACACCATGATCGTTACAAAAGGAAACGAAACTCGTGAACAAGAAAATATCTTTAGACTGACAAAGGAGGGTTACCGGTTATATCCTATCGATATTCCAATCGATGTCCGTAAAACGATTCAATCTGACTCAAGCGGAACTGCCGTTATCCAAAAAGTCGAATGGACGAGCGAAAAAACCATCATTACGTACCAATTACTATCATTGAACTCAACTAACTAAATAGATAAGCGAGCGCTTGCCGGGAATAGCCGCTGCAAGCGCTTTTTTTTATTTGGTTTATGGAATTCGACCTCACGAAATTTTAGCTGAAATTCATTTCTCTAAATAAATGATAATCAACTAATGGTAAAATTGTGTACAAGGATGTTTGGGGTGATTTGATGATTTTGGTGAGTTCTTGTTTAGCGGGACTTGAGGTGAGATACGACGGTACAAACAGCTTGGATGATAGAATTCTGGAATTGTTGGAAGAGAGAAAGGCAATATCTGTATGTCCTGAGTTGCTTGGAGGTTTTTCGACACCTCGGGAGCCAGCGGAGATTATTGGCGGTGACGGTGTGGATGTCCTTGATGGAAAAGCGAGGGTAATCGAAAAGTCGGGACGGGATGTTACGGAATTGTACATAAGAGGAGCCCATCTTACATTACGGAAAGCCCAGGAAGTTGACGCGACGCTTGTCATTTTAAAAGAAAATAGTCCATCCTGTGGAAGTGCGATGATCTATAACGGTGAATTCAATGGGGAGAAGAGAGCTGGGAATGGCGTGACTGCGGCTTTACTTACACGGCATGGGTTCACGGTAACTTCAGAGGAAAGGTTATTGAATTATCTAGATGAAAGATGAGTAATGCATTTTAAGTGTGCTTTTGAAAGAAGGGGAATACATGGAGGATATCAATCTCTATACTTTGCTATTTTTAATACTAGCCGGTTTTATTGCTGCGTTTATCGATTCCGTTGTGGGCGGGGGCGGGTTAATAGCCATACCAGCTTTATTGTTCACGGGGATTTCACCTTCAGCTGCTTTAGCGA
This sequence comes from Peribacillus sp. NPDC060253, assembly GCF_042727425.1. Classification (NCBI taxonomy): domain Bacteria; kingdom Bacillati; phylum Bacillota; class Bacilli; order Caryophanales; family Bacillaceae; genus Peribacillus; species Peribacillus sp. NPDC060253. The sequence goes on along the minus strand of NZ_JBHXAS010000025.1, from coordinate 25,575 downwards.
CTAATAAGCTGGCGGGTACGATGGGGTCTTTAACCAGTACGATTTCATTCATTCGGGCTGGAAAAGTTAATTTCAATTTCGTCATTAAGCTGTTTCCGATTACCGTGATTGGAGCGGCATTGGGAGCCTATGTTGTACATTTTGTTTCCGCAGAGATACTGAAGCCTCTCATTTTGATTCTATTGGTCATTGTCGCGATCTATACGATGGTAAAAAAGGATTGGGGGAAAGAGGCAAAGTATAAGGGACTGAAGAGGAAGAAAATGCTTCTGCTGATTGTCATAATATTTTCCATAGGTTTTTATGATGGTTTTCTTGGACCAGGCACAGGTTCTTTTTTATTATTTTCCTTTTTGATTATCGGGTTTGACTTTGTCCAAGCCGCTGGGAATGCAAGGATTTTGAACTTTGGCAGCAATATAGCCGCACTTATCATTTTCTTATCCATGGGGACCGTCAATTTTGCCTATGGAATTCCGATGGGTCTTGCAATGGTATTGGGGGCATTGGTCGGAACGAACTTCGCCATTAAGAAAGGTTCTTCCTATGTACGTATATTATTCATTTGCGTCACTGTTTTATTGATTGGCAAGAATGTCTTGAATTATTTTCATGTACTTTGAAGGAAGGGGTTCATCGACTATTGAAGGTGCATGATTGTTCTCGGCGATGCCTCAGAAAATCCGTATAAAAGATGGCCGAAATACAAATCGTATTTGCGGCCATTTTTGAATTCATTTTGTGAAATTCAAGTCCCATTGAACACCAAATTGATCCTTAACCTTGGCATACTTAGCTCCCCAAAAGGTATCTTGCAGTTCCATCAACGATGATCCCTTTTCACACATGACATCGTATAGTTGCTGGATTTCCGCTTCGCTTTCACACTCGAGAACCAGTGAAACATTATTCCCGAATTCAAGGGGATTTCCCGGAAACGTATCAGATACCATGATCAACAATTCGTTTTTTTGGATTTTGGCATGCAGAATAAGGTCATTGGCCTCTTCAGGAGTCGGGAAATCAGCTTCTCCGTATGTTTGTAGGTCGGAAACCTCTGCTTGAAATACCTCTTTATAGAAAGATAATGCGTCCTTTGCTTGTCTATCAAATATTAAATAAGGGGTAGCCTGTTGCTTCATATGAATCCTCCTTTTTTTGTCATCACTATCATTTCGCCATGCGGATATTATCCTCCTTTATTCATTGGGAATAACATTCGAGTGTTTTTTCTATAAAAAACTTGCCTAACGAACGTTCGTTAGTTTATGATGAGCATATCGTAAATAGAAAAAGAATATTCGGCAATGAAAGGTGAACATTATTATGAAAAGCGATGAAATGAAAAAAGCAGCACTTTAATATTTAACGATTCATGGTTATGAGGGGATATCACTTTCCCAAAATTGCGGAAGAAGCGATTTATTCTCACTTTAAAGGGAAAGATGATCTGTTTTTATCTGTCCATAAAGACGCAAAGGAAATGAAGCTTTCGGCTTACGTAGAGTATTTCACTATCATGCAAAGAAGTGATCCGGAAAAGCCGTTATACGGATTTTTGGAAGAAATGATCAAGATGTTCAAGAGGTCGAGAGTTTAAAGTTCTGGCTTCACATGGGATTCTTTCCACCAACACACTTATACAATGAAATTCAAAAAAGAGACGGATGACCTTCTGGTTCAACAGGAAACCTTGAAAAGTTCTTCGAAACATGGATATCAGAGGGGGGTAATTTCAGGGGATGCGAGAACCCTGACATTGGCTTATTCCGGCGTCATCGTGGCCATTATGGTTGAACTGGTTTATGGCGATAATCCTGAGCGGGTTGCAGAAAAACCTGCGTCGTCATGGACCATTTTTTGGAGAGGGATTTCAAGGTAAGGTCGAATAGCAGGAGATGGTATATATGTCATTAAGAGAAAAACAACAACAAAATCTACTGGAGATGGAATCGACGGGGAGGGTCTTTCTGCGGTATCTGATCCCTTCAATGATTGGAATGGTATTGATGGCTTTGAACTTTGTTGTCGATGGTGTGATGGTCGGCAATAAACTTGGTTCCGTTGCCCTTGCAGGAGTTAATATTGCAGGTCCCATATATACAATCTTTGTAGCGATGTCGATTTGGATCGGAGTAGGCGGCGCGACGCTTTATTCACAAAGCATGGGGGCGAAGGATTATGATCGTGCGCGCTTTATTTTCACCCATTCCATCATTCTCATCACGATATTCACGGTAATCATTGGTCTGATAGCCTATGCATTTCACCATCAGCTTGTATATGCACTAGGAGCCAATGAGGCAACGGCTCCCTTTGCAACGGACTATATGAATGTATTCTTGATGCTGGGGTTTGTATTCACACTGGAAAACACCTTAAGCATTTTCGTTAGGAACAATGGGAATCCGAATCTGGCCATGGCTTCACTAATCGTTACAGCACTTTCCAATTTCGTTTTGAACTTCATAATCCTTTACGTTCTTGAATTAGGGGTGCGAGAGACTGCTTATGGAACGATTATTGCAGCTGCGTTAGGAATACTGATTCTCAGCATGCACTTTTTCACGAAGAAGAACACGCTTCGTCTCGTCAAGTTCCGTTTTGAAAAATCCCTTTTCATGATGACGATGATGATCGGCTTTCCGAGTTTCTTAGCGGAAATAGGTGTATCCGTCTTTACTATCGCTCATAATAATGCGTTCTCCCGCCTTGCAGGCACAGACGGTTTAGCTGCATTTTCGATTGTGAACTATGCCCATAGTGTCATGCTGTTGATGTTTCTCGGCATAGGGTCGGCGATCCAGCCTCTCGTAAGCTATTATCATGGTGCAAAAGATGAAAAGAGGAAGCGCGAAACGGTTCGCATTGCCATTTTCACTGCAATAGGTGCAGGCATATCCATTACCCTCCTGGGACAGGTAGCGGCACCTATCATCGTGAATTTATTCGGTGATTTTTCAAGTGATGTAAAAGGACTTGCAACAATTGGGATTAGGATCTTTTTTAGCGGCTATCTCCTAATGGGTGTCAACTTCGTCATGATGACCTATTTCCAATCCATAGGGAAAGTGAAGATGGCTGCTTGGATCACGATTGGACGCGAATTCATTTTCATGCTTATATTCTTGCTGACATTGCCGCTAATATTCGGGACGAATGCAGCATGGCTGGCCATTCCATTATCAGAGGCGGTCATATTCTTAACCGTTCTTCTTTATATGAAAAGGAAAGCCCAAATCAATTAAATAAGATGAAGACCACCAATTTTGGTGGTCTTTTTTTTGCAAGGAAATCCTTTATTGAACGGTCTCAAGGGTTGATCATTATAGGGGTATGTATATATGGTCATGAAATAAAAAAAGGATGACCCCTGTTCAATACAGAGGTCATCATCATAAAACAGGCTAGTTTTTTTTACCTGTCCTTTACAAGGAGTAGCAGACTTTTTTCATTTTCTTGAAAAACCCTCCCTTTCTCATAAAGAAAGAGGAGATTTCATTTCACAATGCTTTAAGAGGATTTCGACGATCCGTTTTGATGCAAATCCATCTCCGTATGGGTTGGAGGCTGTCGCCATTTTTCTATAAGCATCTTCATTCGTAAGCAAATTATTGGTCAATTGGTAAATGCGTTCCTCCTCAATCCCTGCCAATAAAAGAGTGCCGGCCTCGATTCCTTCAGGGCGTTCGGTCGTATCGCGCAACACTAGAACGGGAACACCGAGTGACGGGGCTTCTTCCTGTACTCCTCCGGAATCTGTCAAGATTAGATGGGATCGAGCCGCGAAATTATGGAAATCAATCACCTCTAGGGGTTCGATTAAATGCAGACGATCCGTATTTTGGAAAATCTCATAAGCGATTTCGCGAACGACTGGATTTTTATGAATAGGAAAAACAACTTGGATATCCCCGTGCTCGTCCAGAAGGCGTTTCACGGAACGGAATATTCCTTCCATTGGTTTTCCGATATTTTCACGACGATGTACGGTCATCAATAGCATCCTATCACCATTCAACCCATTGAGGATTGGATGCATGTAGTCTTCCTGTATCGTTGTTTTCAAAGCATCGATGACAGTATTGCCAGTAATATGGATGAAATCATTGTTTTTATTTTCCGAGAGGAGATTTTCAGACGCCTGCTTTGTCGGGGCAAAGTGCAAGTCAGCCAGGACTCCAGTCAACTGTCGATTCATCTCTTCAGGGAACGGTGAATGCTTATTCCAAGTACGGAGACCAGCTTCAACGTGACCAATCTGTATCTTATTATAGAAAGCAGCCAAACTTGCGATGAAAGTCGTCGTTGTATCTCCATGAACGAGGACGATATCCGGTTTGATCGTTTTCATTAGTGCACTCAACTTTTCAATGCCTCGAGTTGTAATTTCTTCTAATGTTTGTCTGTCCTTCATCATATCCAAATCATGATCAGGTTTTATTTGAAAGCGTTGCAAGACTTGATCGAGCATTTCCCTATGCTGGGCAGTGACCACTACGATCGTTTCAATTTCTTCTTGATGCTTTTTCAGTTCCAATACGACTGGTGCCATTTTGATCGCCTCTGGTCTTGTCCCAAATACGGTCATGACTTTTAAACGTTGTTTAGTCATGCTCATTGCCTCCCCTTCTATATGTCCTCACCATTATAACGAGAAGTTCATGGGAAAAATAAAATTGAAACGAAAATTAACAGAATATTTACAACGTTAATAAGGTCTTTATATTTCTTTAACCTTTAATTAATATCGGGCATTTACAATATAAAGCAGGAGCACAGCATACGAAGAATAGAGGTGATAGGCGAACATGAAAAGCGTCCTGATGATCGTACAGAACTTTTATCCGGAAATCGGAAGTGCGGGAAATAGAATGAAAAATATATATCTCCATTTGAAAAAGAACGGATTTGAGGTAACGGTCATCACATTGAAGCCGAGTTATCCTAATCAAAGTTTATATCAAGATACAAAGTTTTGGGATGAAGAAAGCATTGAAGAAGACGTCATCAGGATAAAACCTGATAAAGTGAAGCGCTATACAAGCAATATGGGAAGGCGCTTGCTTCATTATTTTGAAGCGATGTGGCTTTTCATTTATACGATCATCCGTCTCGAAAAAAAGTATGATTATGTATTTGCCACGACCCCGCCGATTTTCCCGACATTGGCCGCGCTGATCGCCAAGAAAAAGATGAAGGCGAAACTCATTACAGATGTCAGGGATCTATGGCCGGAATCGTTGATAGGAGTTGGAGTATTCACTAATAAATGGGTTTTGAAAATCGCTTTCTTCCTGGAAAAGAAACTCTATCAGCATTCAGATTACATTATCATCAATAGTCCTGGCTTCAGGGATTATATCGTTGCAAAGGGAGTCAAGGAAGATAACATTCAATTCATTCCCAATTCGCTTACAGCGGACGAGCTGACTTTGAAGAATTTGCTTTCGCCCGTATCGGAAAAAATAATCAAAGTCGTTTATACAGGAAATATTGGACTTGCTCAAGATTTGAAAAAATTGATAGACGTAGCCGAAAACCTACGTGAACATAAGCGAATCGAGTTTTCGATTATCGGATATGGATACCGGATATCCGATGTAGAGAAGGAAATCGGCTCTAAAGGTTTGACCAATATTAAGGTCATTAATGCGATGAATAGAAGGGTGACTCTACATGAAGTATCCACCTCCCATATTGCGTATGTAAGCTTGGTTGAAAAAGATGTATTCAATAAGGTACTGCCTGGAAAGATCATCGATTATATGTGTGTCGGAAAGCCCATTGTCGCTGATGTTTCAGGAAGGGCCAAGCAAATAATCACGGAAGCAGAATGCGGGGTTGTAGCGCATAGCAGAAGTGTTGATGAAATCAGTCAGCATATTTTGACGATGGCCCTTGATCCAACCCTTCGTGAAGAACTAGGAGAAAATGGTTACCGGTATGCGAAACAACATTTCCTATGGTCTAAAAATATTAAAGGTCTCATCAATGTGATGGAAGCGTCGGGCTGAAAAGAAGTGGAGGACAACATGACGAAGAAGGTATGTATGTTTGTATGGAATCACTTTACGAACGATGCAAGGGTTCTAAGAGAGTGCACTGCACTTACTGAAGTGGGTTATGAAGTTGATTTAATTGCCATTCATAATTGGAAGATCAAGGATTTACCCAAAAAGGAGAAACATCGAAATGGTTTTACTGTCACTAGGGTGAATAACCGCTGGGAGGCACTTAATAGGATTCTCAGGGTCGTAAGCAAATTGAAGAAAAAGAAGTTTGAAATCGTCCTATTGACCTTATTGGTTTGGAACACGTTGATGGACTTTAACTTGATCACTAGCTGGGTAGGGTCGGGAATCCTGTTCGGTTCACTTGCACTACTTGCCATTGGCTCCCTGATCATGACTAAAACGAAGCTGCCGACCTTATTAACAAGAAGCTATATTTTTGGTCAAATGATCTATCATGGCCGGAAAAAGAAATATGATTTTTATCATTCGAATGACTTGAATACGCTAATGCAGGGCCTGATCAGCAGTAAATGGCTGCGAAGAAAAAAACTGATTTATGATTCGCATGAAGTACAAACGAGCAGAACGGGATATAATAGCCGAATTTACGGGATGATGGAGAAGTCCCTATTATATTTTGTCGATGAAATGATTGCCGAAAACCATACGAGAGCTAAGTATAACGAAGACTTATATGGACTTTATCCCAATGTGGTCCATAACTACCCGATTCCAACCAATCCGGAGGAAAGTACGGCAGTGAATTTGCATGAGCTGCTCGATTTGCCACAGGATGAACCGATATTGTTATACCAAGGCGGTGTTCAAATGGGCAGGGGGTTAGAGCAATTGGTTGATGCTGTACCGATGATCGAGGCTGGGACGGTCGTTTTTATAGGAGATGGAAGAATTAAGGATGATTTGATGAAGAAAGTAAGTGACATGAATTTGGAGCATCGGGTGAAGTTCTTGTCGAAGGTTCCTGTTGATGAGTTGCTCCATTATACAAAAAATGCATATTTAGGTTTTCAGGTATTGAATAATGTTTGCTTTAATCATTACTCCGCTTCTTCCAATAAATTGTTTGAATACATGATGAGCGGTGTACCTGTCGTAGCATGCAGCTTTCCAGAAATTCAAAAGGTGGTCGATACGGAACAGATTGGCGTTTGTGTCGATTCGCATGATCCCAAGTCAATTGCAGAAGGTGTCAATTACCTATTGAAACATCCTGAAAAAAGGGCGGAAATGAGCAGTAACTGCTTGAATGCACGACAAAAATACAATTGGAAACAAGAGAAAGAAATCTTTATCGATATTTATCAATCTGCCTAACAAAACGAGAGTGGCAGAAAAATATGATAGGAGTGGTTAATATGAAACTTTGTACAATGGGACTTGGTTATATAGGGCTTCCAACTTCTTTAATGTTTGCGAAACACGGTGTCGATGTTGTCGGTGTGGATATCCAGCCTGAAGTTATTTCAAATTTGAATAGTGGTAAGCTCCATATCGAAGAACCTGGACTTGAGCAGGTATTGCAGGAAGTACTTGATTCCAATAAGTTCCGAGCTGCTTTAAGCCCGGAAAATGCAGATGTTTTCATTATTGCGGTCCCAACTCCAAATAAAGAGGACATGCATCAATCATGTGATTTAACTTATGTCTTGGAAGCGACATCCACCATTCTTCCTTTTATCAAAAAGGGAAATATCATCATTATCGAATCGACGATAGCGCCAAGAAGCATGGATGATCATATCAAACCCATGATTGAAATGACTGGATTCACGATCGGTAAAGACATCTTCCTCGTTCATTGCCCGGAACGTGTATTACCAGGAAGGATTCTTGAAGAGTTAGTTCATAATAATCGTATCGTCGGAGGAATCACGGAAACATGTTCTTATAAAGGAAGCCTTGTTTATAAAACATTCGTTCAAGGGGAGATCATTCAAACCGATGCGAAAACGGCGGAAATGTCCAAGCTGATGGAAAATACTTTCCGGGATGTGAATATCGCCCTTGCAAATGAGCTGGCGAAGGTCTGCTTCCAGCTGGACATCAATGTTTTAGATGTCATATCGATGGCAAATAAGCACCCACGTGTAAATCTTCACCAACCGGGACCAGGAGTCGGCGGACATTGTTTAGCGGTCGATCCCTATTTCATCGTTGCAAAGTCACCAGAGTATGCGAGAATCATTAAATTGGCCCGTGATACGAACGTATCGATGCCTTATTACATTGTCAATAGCGTAAGGATGATGCTCGAGGGAATCCACCATCCAAAGGTAGCGGTTTTCGGTCTATCATATAAAGGAAACGTAGATGATATTCGTGAAAGTCCCGCCATTGATGTCGTCAATATCTTGATGGGGATGGAAAATGTGGATGTAGCCTTGCATGACCCGCATGTTCAATCTGGAAAGATGCCAGTCGTTTCCGTGGAAGACGCTGTAACCGATGCGGACTTGATCCTTGTCCTGACTGACCATGATGAATTTAAAATGATGGATTATGATAAGCTATCGAATCTTATGGCCAATAAAATGATTTTGGATACACGGAATTGCATTGATACAACTAAAATCGGTATTCCGGTTGCCAACTTGGGCAATATCTATCAATACAAAACGAACACCATGAAAAAAGCTAGGAATAAAGCGATCATTTAAATCCAAATGGTAATAGGGTAGGAATGAGGAGGGTGCTGACTTAAAGTCAGTGCCTTTTTTGATGCTGTATGGGAATGGATTTCTGAGTCGAAGTCAGGAGGGATATCGCAATAAAAAAATCTGACCGTTGATTTCCGCTCCAGGCACTCGCTTTCAGCGGGCGGTCTGGGAGACTCCTGCGGGGTCTCCCTTAGACGCGTATTCCCGCAGGAGTCTCGTACCTAACCTTTTTGCTACAAACTGTAAAGGACCAAGCATGAGCTTGGTCCTTTTGTATTCAATATATTAAGCAATCGGTCCGCCAAGTTCTTCGATTTCACTTGGAACGCTTCCAAATTTCTTGAAGTTTGCACGGAATTGAGCGGCAAGGGCTGTTGCTGATTGTTTATAAGCAGCAGGGTCTGCCCAAGTTTTGATTGGTTGAAGCACTTCATCAGGAACACCAGGAACATGAAGTGGAATATCCAGACCGAAGATATCATCTTTGACCGTTTCGATGTTCGATAATTCACCTTCAAGTGCCGCTTGTACCATTGCACGAGTGTAAGCAAGTTTCATACGGCTACCAGTTCCGTATGCTCCGCCGGTCCAGCCAGTGTTGACAAGGTATACTTTTGAATTGTGCTCGTCAATTTTATCACCAAGCATTTCAGCATAGCGTTGAGCAGGTAGCGGTAAGAATGGTGAACCGAAGCAAGTCGAGAATGTAGCTTCCGGTGAAGTTACCCCTCTTTCAGTACCAGCCAATTTACTAGTGTATCCACTTAGGAAATGGAACATTGCTTGTTCTTTGGAAAGCTTGCTGATTGGAGGCAGTACGCCTGAAGCATCAGCTGTTAAGAAAATGATCGTATTAGGGTGTCCTGCGATACTTGGGCTCACGATGTTATCAATCGCTTGCATTTGGTATGCAGCACGAGTGTTTTCGGTTAATGAACTATCATCGTAGTTTGCCTCACGTGTTTCAGGATCCACAACTACGTTTTCCAATACGGCACCGAAACGGATGGCATCGAAAATTTGCGGTTCTTTTTCGCGAGAAAGGTTGATCGTTTTTGCATAGCAGCCGCCTTCGATGTTGAATACACCATTAGAAGACCAGCCGTGCTCGTCATCACCAATCAGTTTACGATTAGTGTCTGCAGATAAAGTTGTTTTACCAGTACCAGACAATCCGAAGAATAAAGCGACATCCCCTTCACGTCCTACGTTAGCAGAGCAATGCATTGGAAGGATTCCTGCCTCTGGAAGTAGGTAGTTCATGATTGAGAAGATCGATTTTTTCATTTCTCCGGCATATTCCGTTCCGCCGATCAGGATGGTACGGCGTTCAAATGAAACGATGATGAAAGTTTCGGATTTCGTTCCGTCCACTTCTGGGTCCGCTTTGAAATTAGGTGCCGAAAGAATTGTGAATTCTGCTTCGTGACCTCTTAGTTCCTCTTCGTTTGGACGGATGAACAAAGTATGGGCGAAAAGATTATGCCAAGCATATTCATTAACAACGCGAATTGGAAGACGTGATGATTCATCTGCACCAGCGAAACCTTTGAAAACAAAAAGCTCTTCTTTTGCTTTTAGGTAATCAACTACTTTATTATATAGTTTATTGAACACATCTTCAGAAATTGGCTGGTTCACTGAACCCCAATCGACTTTATCTTTAACGGATGCTTCTTCCACGATATATTTATCTTTAGGTGACCGACCAGTATATTTGCCTGTTTCAGCTTTTACTGCGCCGGTTGATGTTAATACTCCTTCATGTCTGCTTAATACTTTTTCGACCAATTGAGGTACTGAAAGTTGAGTGTACACATTGTTTCCTGTTAATAATTGGTGTAACTCATTAGAAACATCTACAGAATTCATATATGAGGTACCTTCCTTTGTTTAAGTTTTTATATTACAATTAGTATAACACATTCATTTAAATAGTCTATACTATTTATTTTGTTTTGTGATAAATTTCAGCTGGTTCCGTTCATCATTTTAAACCGGGAAAATCGGCAGGAACCGAGTCAATATTATCGCATATACTCTAAAGTAAGTAAATTTTCCTTTAATTAAATAGGAAGTAATTAAGCATAGTATTTCATATAATACGGAAGTTATGAATTAATGGGAATTTTCAACATTTATATTGGCATTTTTTAAATTAAAACCCTTTAAGGACGTTGATTCAGCACGTTTTTTACGTGAACACTGTTTGGGAGGGAATTGTTCTTTTAAGAAAAAGCATTGACAAATTCCGACCAAATACGATATTATCTTAAATTGTACGGATTCTCTTATCCCGAGTTGGTGGAGGGACAGGCCCTTTGAAACCCAGCAACCTGCCATATTGAACTTGACTCCAAGACCAAACGCCGAAAATAAAGCGATGGTTCTTCAAGGAATAGTGGTGATGGTGCTAACCTGAGCAAGGTAAAAAACCCTTGAACGATAAGAGTGAAAGGATAGAAGACAGAATGTTAAACCTTTCCTCATTTGCCAGGGAAGGTTTTTGTGTTTTTTAAAGTAATTCTGTGTCTATAGTTGAAACTAATGAGGGAAACGAGTTCCGTAAAAAATCAGGCTTATGCCTACAACATACTAACTTCCAAGGAGGAAATATGATGTCAAAGAAACGTCTATTTACTTCTGAATCTGTTACAGAGGGCCATCCGGACAAGATTTGTGATCAGATTTCAGATTCCATTTTAGATGCTATCCTTGCTAAGGATGCAAATGCACGTGTTGCGTGTGAAACAAGTGTAACAACAGGTCTTGTACTTGTTGCTGGTGAAATTACAACATCCGCTTACGTGGATATTCCGCGTATCGTTCGTGATACGATTGCAGGAATTGGCTATACACGTGCGAAATACGGTTTCGATGCTGAAACTTGTGCTGTATTGAGTTCCATCGATGAGCAGTCTGCCGATATCGCAGCTGGCGTCGATAAAGCTCTTGAAGCTCGTGAAGGAAACATGTCAGAGGAAGAAATCGATGCAATCGGTGCAGGGGACCAAGGTCTAATGTTCGGATTCGCTTGTAATGAAACGGAGGAGCTTATGCCGCTTCCGATTTCATTGGCACATAAACTTTCATTCCGCTTGGCTCAAGTTCGTAAAGACGAAACGCTTGCTTACTTACGCCCTGATGGTAAAACACAGGTAACTGTGGAGTATGATGAGAACAACCGTCCTGTGCGTGTAGATACAATCGTCATTTCTACACAACATGATGCAGAAATTACGCTTGAGCAAATTCAAGCGGATTTAAAAGAACATGTCATTAAAGCAGTTGTTCCAGCTGAATTGATCGATACTGAAACGAAGTACTTCATCAACCCGACTGGTCGTTTCGTAATTGGCGGACCTCAAGGGGATGCTGGTCTTACTGGACGTAAAATCATCGTTGATACGTACGGCGGATATGCTCGTCACGGCGGCGGTGCATTCTCTGGTAAGGATGCTACGAAAGTTGACCGTTCTGCGGCATATGCTGCTCGTTACGTTGCGAAAAACATCGTGGCAGCTGGCCTTGCTGACAAAGCGGAAGTACAATTGGCTTACGCAATTGGTGTTGCAGAGCCTGTATCCATTTCGATTGATACATTCGGAACTGGTACAGTTAGCGAAGAAGTTCTTGTTGACCTAGTTCGCGCTAACTTCGACCTTCGTCCAGCTGGAATCATCAAAATGCTCGATCTTCGTCGCCCAATCTACAAACAAACTGCTGCTTACGGACACTTTGGCCGTACAGATGTGGATCTACCATGGGAACGCACAGATAAAGCAGAAACGTTAAAAGCACAAGCATAATCCATAAAAGTAAAGGTGCCTCGCATTAGCGGGGCACCTTTTTTTATGGATTAATTTCGCTTGCAGAGGGAATAATTCAAGAAATCCCATTTTGAGATTTGAGTTTTTTCTTATGAGTATGTCGTTACCGTGAATTTGGGTGTTTACTCGTGAGTTTTGGGTGTTTACTCGAGAGTTTGGAGTGTTTACTCGTGAGTTTGGAGCAAATACTCGTGAATTTGGAGCGTTTACTCGTGAATTTGGTGCAAATACTCGTGAGTATGGAGCGTTTACTCGTGAGTTTGGAGCAAATACTCGTGAATTTGGAGCGTTTACTCGTGAATTTGGAGCGTTTACTCGTGAGTTTCGAGCAAATACTCGTGAGTATGTCGTTACCATGAATCTCAGCTTTATACTCGTAAGTTTCGGGCCGATATTCGTGAACTTATTTTATTCGCTCTGCATTTTTATAGTATTGTCCTTTTTCGGCATATTCGCGTACGATACGTTCCATATCCTGACGGTCTTCCTCATTGATTTCGCGAATCACTTTTGCTGGGCGTCCGAATGCTAACATGTTTGGCGGAATGACTTTTCCTTGGGGAACGAGACTGCCTGCACCGATAAAAGCTCCTTCGCCGATTTCGGCTGCATCAAGTACAATCGATCCCATGCCGATTAAAGCGCCTTTACGAATTTTACAGCTATGTAAAATGACCTGATGGCCAATGGTTACTTCATCCTCGATGATCAATGGATTATTCGGGCTTTGGTGCAGGACGCTGTTATCCTGTATACTGACTTTTTTTCCAATGATGGTTGGGGCTACATCACCACGAATGACGGAATTGAACCAAATCGACGATTCGTCACCAATTTTCACATCACCCGTCACGACAGCATTTTCTGCAATATAAGCGCTTTCAGCAATTTCGGGTTCTTTGCCTTTAAACGGATAAATAATCATTTTCAATCATTTCCTTTCCGAAGTGAATGTTTTTATGTATTATTTTAATATACCGTATGCAAATACACTTGGCTATTTATAATACGAATGTACAACTTGTTAGATTTCTTTTTTGTCGAAAAACATGAATATGGTTATAATTTATATATATTATTTTTAACTATCAAGGAACGGAAACAACAAGTGAAAAGTGAAAGGGGGATTTCGAATGTGGAAATGGGAGACTGAAGGAGACGCAAAAGGCGTCATTGTCATCATTCATGGGGCAATGGAACATCATGGCCGTTATAAGTGGGTAACACAAATGTGGCTTTCAGCGGGATACCATGTCGTGATGGGCGACCTTCCTGGGCAGGGAATGACAACTCGCGCCTACCGGGGACATATCGATTCCTTTGATGAATATTTAGACGAAGTGAAAAGCTGGATAGAAGTAGCCTACGAATATTCACTGCCGGTCTTTTTACTTGGACACAGCATGGGTGGTTTAATTTCGATACGTCTTCTTCAGGAAGAGGAATGGGACATTGCAGGGGTGATTTTATCTTCACCATGTCTAGGTCTCATGACGAAGCCGCCGAAGTTCCTGACTACCATCTCGCATGGTTTGAACCTCGTGATGCCTATGTTCAGGGTAGATTCCGGATTAACACCTGAAATGGCAACGAGAAGTTCAGAAATTCGTGAATCCGATAGAAACGATACATTATACATCACTAAGGTTTCAGTTCGCTGGTATCGTGAACTTGCACAGGCAATGAAGGATGCTTTTGAAGAGATACCTGAATTTCAGGATGTGCCGCTATTGGTCATGCAGGGCGGAGATGACCGAATCGTGAATAAAAAGGCGGTACGTGAGTGGTTTAATTATAACTTGGCCAGTGAAAAGCAGTATAAGGAATGGCCAAAACTCTATCATGAAATCTTCAACGAACCAGAGCGTGATGATGTATTTCAATATGCTCTGAGTTTTGTTGAAAACCGTTTAAAGATATTAGGGTATGTCGTCTGAATCAGTACATACTGTCAGGATATATAATGAAAAGCTGCCGAAGTTAGACCTCGGCAGCTTTTTTTATTTGGATCAGCCTGCGTTTTTAAGCAACTCGTTCGACTTGATGACCGGTGCCCAGAAAGAAACCGGGTACATAAATTGGTTCAAGTGTGTAAGTTCTTTTTTATTGGATAATGCAGTGGATAGGAGATAAATGGATTTGAAGGTTAAGTCATTGGCGAATAGGTCCAAAAGCGTCGCTTTCATATTCATGATCGCTTCATGGTTTTGTGTGGAAATCATTAAATCGAGCTGTGGCAGGAACTTATCAAAAAGTTGATCGAATTGTTTGAGGTCCTCCATGTTTTTTTGTTTTTCTGTCAACGAGTTAAGCGAGCTGACAAAATCCCCGTATTGTACACTTGAATCCCTTTTGATTTTTTCAGTCAATATATCTGTCAGTAATGAAGTAGGCAAATGTTCCATTTTCTGCACCCTCTTATCTATTTTCTATCAATTATAATCATTATAGACGCAAAATTCAAAAAGTTATGATTGGTAATTCTGCTGTATGCGAGTGTGAATTGAAAAAACACCGTTCGGATAGAACGGTGTCAAAAGTTATCATTTCTTTTCAATTGCGACAATGAATGGCGGATTATTGGCTTGGTTGATGAAGCCGTATTTCAGGATATGTGCTTTTTGTTGAGGGAAGTCCTGTACATAATCCATCAATGCATCACGTTCTGCCGATCCTCCTGGATGACCATGGTAGATGACGAGGATGATGATCCCTTCTGGTGCCAACATCTCGAAAAGCTGTTCAATGGCCGATATCGTCGAATCGGCTTGGGTGATGATGGATTTATCTCCGCCAGGAAGGTAGCCTAGGTTGAATATGGCCCCTGTGATTTTTCCAAAATGTTCTTTCTTGATGTATTTGCTCATTTGTTCATGCCCGTCGTGAATGAGAGTGCAATGCTCAAGTAAATGTTCTTCTTTCAGTTTGGCACCTGTTATTTGGATGGCTTCTTTCTGAATGTCAAAACTATAGACATGTCCGTTTTTACCTGTAAGCCCTGCAAGAAAGGTCGTATCAAAACCGTTGCCCATCGTGCCATCAACGGTTATGTCCCCAGGGTGGACCGCTTTTTCAAGCAGAATTCTTGCGAATGGCAAAATGCGGTCAAGCTTCATCTTATTGTACCTCCGTATGGTGATTTTTCCCCTGCCAGCTGTTGCGGCGTTTCAATTCGTCATCAATGGCATTCAAGACATCCCATTTATTGATGCTCCACATTGGACCAATCATTAAATCGATCGGACCATCACCTGTTATGCGATGAACGATCATTTCTTTTGGAATGATTTCCAACTGGTCACAGACCAGGCTGACATAATCATCACGGTCCAGGAATTCAAGCAAGCCTTTTTCATATTGTTTGACCATCGGTGTCCCTTTTAAGAGATGAAGTAAATGGATTTTTATGCCCTGTACATCGAGTTTGGCTACTTCTCGGGCTGTTTCCATCATCATATCGTAATCTTCCTGAGGAAGGCCATTGATGATATGGGAACATACGCGAATGCCATGTTTGCGCAGTTTATCGACGCCTTCTTTGTAGCAATCGAAGTCATGGGCACGATTGATCATCGTCGCGGTCTTTTCGTGCACCGTCTGGAGACCAAGTTCCACCCATAGGTATGTGCGTTCATTCAATTCTGCCAAATACTCGACTACATCATCGGGCAGGCAATCAGGGCGTGTAGCTATGGAGAGTCCAACGACACCCTCCTGGGTCAGAACACTTTCGTATTTCTCGCGAAGCTCTGCCACGGGTGCATGCGTATTTGTGAACGCTTGAAAATAGGCCATATACTTTCCGTCTTTCCACTTATGATGCATCCGTTCGCTGATTTTTTTAAACTGGACTTCGAGCGGCTCCACCCGATTGCCTGCAAAGTCACCCGAGCCTGAGGCACTGCAGAAGGTACAGCCGCCATGTGCGACGGTGCCATCACGGTTCGGACAGTCAAAACCGCCATCCAGGGCAACTTTAAAAACCTTATGTCCAAAATGTTTTCTCAAGTGGTAATTCCATGTGTGATATCTTTTGTTATCCGTTGCATATATAAACGGGTTTGCTTGATTCAAATCAGCAACCTCCTAAGTATAATAAAGCGCATCATATATTATACAACATTCTGGCAGCTAGGTCTTTTTTCGAAAAAAAAGCGTATACTGTATACTTGAAGGGTAAAGGTTTAGCTGCTAAGGCCAGTATATCTAGTGAATGACTATATCCAATCGGGAGCTGATGGACATGACCGGTCAAGTTGAAGAAGCGATTAAACAAATGAAAAAGAGATTAGCCGAAAATAATCAGGTGATCGAAGTAAATGAAGATGGGTTTATATACAAAGCCACTTGCACCTTCAATTCCCCTGCTTCGGATGAACAAATTCATTCCTTTGAAGAAAAAACCGGACTGCTTCTGCCCGATGATTATAAAGAGTTTTTGAAAATAACGAACGGATGCCGTCTGTTCGAAACACGAGAATCAGGTGGGGAAAATGATTTATACAGCCTGGATGACATAATTAATTACACATATGAAGAATCCTATGAAGGACGCTATAAAGTGGCCTGCATTTATCAAGATAATATCGTGATCGATGGGGAAGCCGTTGCTAAAGGCGATAAGGAGTACTTAATGGTAAAAGGCCATATCGATGATTTTGAAGAAGGCGAGAAACTCCATATGGGTTTTGCCGAATGGATCGAGCAATTCATTTCACATCAAGGGGAAAAGTTTTGGGATAAAGGATGAATTCCTCAAAAAAAATGATAATCCACTCGTTAATTGCTCAAACTAATCAAGATGATCCCGAATCATCCAAATGAGACGCGAAGGAGAGGGTTTGAAATGGCAACCAGACAATCCGTCGATCATTTTTTAGAGCAATGTGAAGGAGCTCTCCATTTTGCAGAGTATGAATTTAACGAAGCCTCACGGCAGGAGCATTATGATGATGAACAATTTCAAAATTCGCAGAGGTATATCGAAGAGGCATTGACGGATATGGAACGATTATATAACAGTGCTAATGCCCAACAACGGGATATGCTTTCTCGGATGCAGCAGCAGTTGAATGATTTGAAAAATGAAATGATTTTACTGCGACATTAAAGGGAAGCAAGGGAGCTATGCATGCATAGCTCCCTTTTTTGCACGAATTTTCTTGAATTCGCATATATAATGAAAAACCTGTCGATAATGTTTATGTACGGCTATTGCAATTATCGGTGAAATTGACTAGAATGAAATATAATGCAATATTCTCATAAAGACTATGATGAGGAATAGTAGCGGTTTAAACCAGTAAAGAGAGTTGACGGATGGTGCAAGTCAACCTGGGATGGTCGTGAACTCGCCTTGGAGTCCCGGGTGTGAAGGTAAAAAGTAATGCCTGGCGTTTAAATCCATGTTACGGATGTTTTAAGCTGGGCGGATTTTAGCTATCGCCAATGTGGGTGGTACCGCGGGAAGATATACATAATCCTCTCGTCCCTATTTTGGGATGAGGGGTTTTTTATTGTTTTTTATACGGAAATTAGGAGGAAATCAAATGAGTTTTGACCATAGAAGCATAGAAACAAAATGGCAAAAGTATTGGGAATGCAATAAAACATTCAAAACGGGTGAAGAAAGCGGTAAACGTAAATTCTACGCACTGGATATGTTCCCATATCCTTCAGGGGCCGGTCTTCATGTTGGGCACCCGGAAGGTTATACGGCAAGCGATATCCTAGCACGGATGAAACGGGCGCAGGGGTATAATGTATTGCACCCGATCGGCTGGGACGCTTTTGGACTTCCGGCAGAGCAATATGCGATCGATACGGGAAATGATCCAGCTGAATTCACGGAGCACAACATCAACACGTTCCGCCGCCAAATCAAAGCCCTTGGTTTTTCTTATGACTGGGATCGCGAAATAAACACGACAGATCCAGACTATTACAAATGGACGCAATGGATCTTCTTGAAATTATATGAAAAGGGCCTTGCATATATTGATGAAGTGGCCGTTAACTGGTGTCCGGCACTTGGGACGGTATTGGCGAACGAAGAAGTCATCGATGGAAAAAGTGAGCGTGGAAGCCATCCGGTTGAACGCCGCCCGATGAAACAATGGATGCTTCGAATCACAGCTTATGCAGACCGTTTGATCGACGATTTGAATGATGTGGATTGGCCTGAAAACATCAAGGATATGCAACGTAACTGGATTGGCCGTTCAGAGGGAGCGGAGGTTACTTTCCATATCGATGGTCACCAAGATACGTTCACGGTGTTCACGACCCGCCCGGATACATTATTCGGTGCAACATATGCCGTATTGGCACCTGAACATCAGTTTGTCGATAAAATTACGACGGCTGATCAAAGGGCGGCAGTTGAAGCTTATTTAGATGAAGTGAAACATAAAAGCGACTTGGAAAGAACAGACTTGGCAAAGGATAAATCAGGCGTGTTCACAGGGGCTTATGCGATTAACCCGGTAAACGGTGAAAAAATGCCGATCTGGATTGCTGATTATGTGTTGATCAGCTACGGAACTGGTGCCATCATGGCCGTTCCTGCGCATGATGAGCGCGATTATGAGTTTGCAGTCAAGTTCGACTTGCCGATCAAGGAAGTCGTAGCTGGCGGAGATGTGAAAAGTGAGGCATATACAGGCGATGGTCTTCATGTGAATTCTGAATTCCTTGATGGGTTGAATAAAGAAGAAGGCATTTCAACCATGATTAAATGGCTCGAAGAAAAAGAAATCGGTACGAAGAAAATCACATACCGTCTTCGCGACTGGTTATTCAGCCGTCAACGTTACTGGGGCGAACCGATTCCAATCATCCATTGGGAAGATGGCACCATGTCTGCAGTGAAGGAAGAAGAACTTCCATTGATTTTACCGAAAGCGACGGATATCAAGCCTTCAGGTACAGGTGAATCGCCACTTGCGAACATTGCGGAATGGGTAAACGTAACGGATGAAAACGGACGAAAAGGGCGCCGTGAGACAAATACCATGCCACAATGGGCTGGAAGCAGCTGGTATTTCCTTCGTTATATTGATCCGGATAACAAGGAAGCACTTGCAGATCCTGAAAAATTAAAAGAATGGATGCCGGTCGACATTTATATTGGTGGAGCTGAGCATGCGGTGCTTCACTTGCTGTACGCACGTTTCTGGCATAAATTCTTGTACGATATCGGTGTCGTTCCAACGAAGGAACCATTCCAAAACCTATTTAACCAAGGGATGATCCTTGGCGAAAATAATGAAAAAATGAGTAAATCCAAAGGGAATGTAGTGAACCCTGATGACATCGTTGAAAGCCATGGTGCCGATACACTTCGCATGTACGAAATGTTCATGGGACCATTGGATGCATCGATTGCCTGGTCTACTAACGGATTGGATGGTTCGCGCCGGTTCCTGGACCGTATCTGGCGTTTATTAGTAAACGAAGAAGGTACGATCACAGATAAGATGACCGAAACGGATGATACAGGTAAGCTAGAAAAAGTCTATCATCAAACGGTTAAAAAAGTGACCGAGAACTATGAAGAATTGAAATTCAATACGGCGATTTCACAATTGATGGTATTCATCAATGATGCCTATAAAGCAGATTCGCTTCCTAAAGTATATATTGAGGGCTTCATCAAATTGCTTGCACCTGTTGCACCGCATATCGCCGAGGAACTTTGGTCTAAACTAGGTCATTCAGAGGGCATCACGTACGGAACTTGGCCGGCTTTCGACGAAGCGAAGTTGGTGGACAACGAAGTAGAAATAGTCATCCAAATCAACGGAAAAGTAAAAGCGAAATTAATGGTGCCGACAGACACTACGAAAGAAAAACTGCAAGAAATTGCGATGGGTGATGATGCCATCAAAGAACAAATCGATGGGAAAACCATCCGTAAAGTCATTGCCGTACCAGGCAAATTAGTCAATATCGTCGCAAACTGAATCGAATGAGAGCTGTTCCGCATGTTTTCATGCAGGGACAGCTTTTTTTTTGCTTCGGCATTGGATGAATGTAGAGAGTAGGTCATGGTAGTATTTTCACTAATTTAAATCCATTAGCGGTGAATCTATCAATAGGCATCGACAGGTATTATGGGATGTCCATTAGACCTTAAATATCTTGCTTAATTGGTACATGCGAATCATTTTTCGGCTAGATGTTCAATTGTATCAAGCATTTTCTATATAAAAAGGGAAATATTAGTTGGATAAAATTTTACAGTGTGATAGTTTGGTATAGTACTATTATTTTTTAACCAATTATTGGAGGGGAAACTGTGAAATTTAAGAATGTAAGTAGATTTATGGCGTTTTTACTTATTTTTGCACTGATTGTCAGTTTGATGGTTCCACAAAACGCTCAAGCTGCAACAGTAACACCTATTGAAAATGTTAAAACCATTAAAAATGGGGACACTTTGGACGGAAAGTTTGAAAAACCCGATGTTCAATGGTACCAAATCACCCCGTCAGAAGAGGAAATACAAAAATTCTCCCATATTGAGTTCGAGGTCAATTCTGATAAAATCTTGAATATTTCCGTTTATCAAGATAAAGAAAAAGCCGAAAAAGATGAGGGCATTTATTTTGGCTCTTCTTATCCGGATGAAAAAGCCGTAATCGATTTCCCCTATGCATGGGAAGGTACGTATTATGTTAAAGTTGAATATTTTGGCGAAATGGATGATGAGGGGAATCCTATACCAGATGCTAAAAATGAATCGGAATACTCCATCAATGCTCATTCAGTAGCACTGCCGCCATCTGCTGGGGATGAAGAGATGGATCTTGAATCATGTCCGGTCGAAGTTAGTGTAAATGATAAGAAAACGGGAGAATCGATGTTGAAAACACTCCGCGTGTTTAGAGATGAAGTTCTCACGAAGTCGTCTGAGGGACGAACCCTTTCTTCTTTATACTATAAGGCTTCCCCCTTCCTGGCACTTCATCTTGCCGGTAATAAAACGGCACGGGAAGCTGTTTATAATCACTTAGTCGAGATTAAGCCCCTTATTGAGGATCTTAATGAAAATGGAGCAAGCAGTACAGCGGTCATTAGCAACAAACAGCAAGAAGCGATTAAAGCTTTGTTCACTAAGTCGGCAGGTGTCGCTCCAGCTGGATTGAAAAAGGATATGGAAGACATGGCAAAGAAAATCAATCTTGATAAGCTTGCAGGTGAGAGAATCGTAGATATCGCAAGCAAAGCAGGAATGGAACTGCCAGCTTCAAAAAATACAAAAAGCAAATATATCGTCAAACTTAAACCTGGGAAGTCATTAAGCTCGCTCCAATCCAAGGTCAGCGGAAAAGGATATGGAACATTGTCGACACCTAAGAAACAAGAGGTTCTGTATGATGATATGTATGTCGTAGAGTTAAAGAATCAAGCTAAAATGAGCACAGCAGCTCTATCGAGTATCGAAAAACTTCCAGAAGTGGAATATATCGAACCGGTAAAAACGTATAAAGCACTTTCAGCCGATATTCAGTCACCGTATCAATGGTCTTTAAATAATGCCGGTGGAGAAGAAGGCATTAAGGGGGCAGACATCGATAACGAAAAACTGCAGGCCCTTATTAAGAAACGTAATTTAAAGGAAACATTAGTAGCGGTTATCGACACAGGTGTCGATGATTCACTGGCGGATTTGAAAGATACGGTTCGCATGGACTTAGGCAAGAATTTCATTGATAAGAAAGTAGATGCAATCGATGACAATGGCCATGGTACACATGTATCCGGAATTATCGCTGCCAAAGCAGATAATGGTTATTCCATGCAAGGAATCAATCCAATAGCTAAAATCATGCCTGTGAAGGTCTTGGATTCTTCAGGATATGGAGACAATGAGAAAATTGCACTAGGCATTAAATATGCCGTGGATCATGGTGCAAAGGTAATAAACCTTAGCTTGGGCGGAGAATATAGCAGAACGATTGAATACGCCTTGAAACATGCCGCCGCCAAGAATGTAATGGTTGTCGTAGCAAGTGGTAATGATGGGATGGATGGTCTATCTTATCCTGCTTCATCTAAATACGCGATATCCGTCGGTGCAACCAATGCCCTTGATTTAGTATCCGATTATTCCAATTATGGATCGAAATTGGACATGGTCGCTCCAGGGACAGGCATTCCGAGCATTGTACCTAATGGGAATGTTACTTACATGGATGGAACATCAATGGCAGCCCCGCATGTTGCGGCAGCTACAGCCTTGTTGTTGTCAGGGAATCCCGGGTTGAAAGTGAATGAAGTAAGGGAAATCCTTCATCAGACATCGGAATATGTCGCGTTTGAAGAAGAAGATAATGTAGACCCTTATGAGGATTATCAACCTGAAGATGGCGAGATTATAATCCCAGAAGAAGAACTGCCTGTCGGAAAAGATTTGGTATCTGGATTTGGAAGACTGAATGCTTACAGTGCACTTAGTGCAGTGGATTTACAAGCTAAAGTCAATCTTGTGATGGATACGCAAACAAAACTGACTGGTTCAGCTAAAAAAGGTTCAGTAATCGAAGTGAAAAGCGGAAACAAAACGCTCGGTAAAGGCACGGCGGCAGCTAACGGAACGTTCACCGTTACTATTCCGGTCCAAAAAGCGGAGCAACTGCTTACTGTGAATATCTCTGATTCTTCAAAACTAGCAATAACTTCATTTAAAGTATATGTGAAGAAGGGTCAAACGCCCAATAAGCCAACTGTTAAAGCGGTAAGTGACAAAGATACGTATGCAACGGGTCAATCACAAGCAGACATGAAAATCACAATCAAAAATAGCGCAAAAAAAGTGATTGGTTCAGGTAACACGGACAGCAAAGGGAATTTCAAAGTGAAAATCAGCAAGCAAAAGGCTGGTACTAAACTTTCAGTCACAGCTACAGACTTAGCTAAACGTGAAAGCAAGGCGGCAACCGTAACTGTTCTCGATAAAACCGCTCCAGGAGCACCGAAAGTGAATGAAGTAAATGACAAAGCAACAAAAGTAACTGGTAAAGCCGAATTGGGTTCATCAGTTACAGTGAAGTACAACAATAAAAACATCGGAACGGCAAAAGCTGATAAGAAGGGGAACTTCTCCATCAAAATCAGCAAGAAAAAAGCGGGATCCGTATTATATGTCTCAGCAAAAGACAAAGCGGGCAATACAGGAAAAGCAACAAAAGTAACCGTTAAGAAATCTAAAAAGTAAGTGGTGAAGGCCGTTTAACTTAATTGTTAAGCGGTCTTTTTTTGTCCATTAGCTTAGAAGGGTATAAATAATGCAAGCTACATTGACTAGAACGTGCTGAGCCCTTCGTGTTTCACTTGCAAAACTTTCGTTTAGGAGTATCGATAATTGGAAAAAATAAAAGAAGTAAACGTTGTTTTCTTATTTACCATAATCATATTGGCAGTATTCAGTTTTGTTGTAGGGTTTCAGTTTTATGAATATAAAACAAAAACGACTGATCTATCAAAAGAAAATATAGATCATATTTATCTATTGGAAACTATGGATAAATATCGAAAGAACCATTTCTTTTCTATCGCTAAAGATGTTAGCCATCCTGGCTATAAAATGTATAACATTGATAAAAACATAAATAAACGTATTACTGTAGATAAGAGTAAAAAAAATAAACGTATATATAGAATTGAAACTTTCGATTCTAGCTCCAAGACTTCCAAAAATGTTTCAATTGGTACATCTGTAAAGGATTTTATTAATATCTATGGGGAAAACTATATAGAGCGTTCAAGTGATCAAACTGACAAAATAATTGAATATATTGATCGGGATAATGATATATTCATTTCATTTTTTATCTATAATGATCAAGTAGATGGAATTAATTTAGAAGTGAAGGACTTTTAACATGTTAAGAGAGGGGAATCCCTTTCTCTTTTTTATTTAGTAAGGTTTCTCAATCTAATTATTTAAAATGAATTTCCCTATACTTTAGGACGGAATTTACGTGGGGCCTTATATCCGCTGTTTATTTGATGTCCGAGAGAGCTGGCAATGACTACTGCTGCAAAGAGAAGGATGATTTTCTTCAATTCAATAATCTTCTTTCTCTTTTTTTCATTTTAAAAGGTTACACCGATATTTCTCTTCCTTCAATAGGCTTGTTACAGGTGTTGAAAAAACGTCACAAACATATCTGCTACTTCATTAAAATGAACGCATACCCCTCATCAGGGAAAAGCAGCCATGTTCTAAGAGCAATGGCTGCTTTTGTGGTTATCATCCATGCAAGATAAACCTTATCTGGAATCCTCATTACCCCACCTATCAATATCGTATGATAAGCCGGCTAAGATTTCTTGATAGATTAGCATTAAAGTCCCCCGCAGGCTCCTTTCTTACACCGTTCGCTCATTTTGTAAATTCACTTCTCAAAAGGTAGACAACATCGTATTCCCTTAATTCGTCGATATGTCTATCCATATCATTGTAAAAATCAGTGGAAAGTGAATGTATGCCTTCATCTCCGCTTGAATAACAAATGCTCGCCAATACAGGCTTGTTTGTGGTATGTATATCGATCTTACCTGTACTGCCCGATACGCTTGCAGCCATCTTCTCAATCTTTTCAGGGTACGTCGCTGTAGTCGTACCATCAGCATTTTGAATGCTGATATTGAACATCGATTGGTCTTGTTCCTCATCCGTTTTGGATGTGGTGAAGATGATCGTCCCATTTTTTTCAATCCCAGTTGTCATTCGGCCTTTTTCATCTTCGACTAGTTTGCCAAATTCATATTTTTCGACCCAGACGGACATCTCCTTGTATGTATCATCTACATTGAAATCGATAAGAAAGGAATGTTCAGCTGTATTCTCCAAGATGGCCTTTTCCCTTGCTGTCAGCTCAGGAACTGAAAGGTTATTCTCGGATTTTGGATCATTAGCCTTACAGGCGACTAAAGAAAGTGAGAGTAGGGATAGGATGATGGACAAAAAGATCTTTTTCATGATTTTCACCTCTTGAATACTTTTAACCTAATTAAAACCAATTCTTATATATTATAACC